>JALZOO010000569.1 GCA_030913905.1 Acidobacteriota bacterium | reverse complement strand
TCTCACCCAGCACAATATCCAACGTTCCGATAATTGCGACTACGTCGGCAACAAGGTGGCCGAGGCAAAGTTTTTTCAGCGCCTGGAGGTTAATTAGTGATGGCGGTCTAACGCGCACGCGCCATGGCTGGGCGGTCCCATCCGAAACCAAATAGCAGCCGATCTCGCCTTTGGGCCCTTCAATCGAATGATAGTAATCACCAACCGGGGGCTTAACTATCTTCGGCAACTTCGCATTTACTGGACCACCGGGCAACTTATCCATCGCCTGGTCAATGATGCGCCGCGACTGCCTCATCTCTTCAAGACGAACTAGGTAACGATCGTAAGTGTCGCCGTTTTCGCCTAAGGGAATATCAAAGTCCATGTCGGCATACGCGGCGTAGGGCCGGGCTTTGCGAATGTCCCAGGCGACTCCTGACCCACGCAGCGCGGGTCCGGACAAACCAATGGCAATCGCGTCTTCCCCGGAGATCACGCCAATGCCTACCGTGCGACTTAGCCAGATGCGATTTTCGGATAGCACCGTTTCATATTCATCGAGCCGCGTTGGGAAGTTACTGACAAAGCGCCGCACGTCTGACTCAAAATCGTCATAAGCATCGTTAGGCATGCCGCCCACGCGCCAGGCGTGACAGGTCAGACGCGCGCCAAACTGTCGCTCGAAAATTTTCAGAATCTCTTCGCGTTCACGAAGCGCCCACAGCAACACCGTTACGGCGCCGATGTCCAGCGCGTGCGTTGCCAACCAAAGCAGGTGTGAAGCAATGCGGTTAAGCTCAGTCAGAATCGTGCGCAGGTAGTGAGCTCGTGGAGGGACCGGCAGCCCCATCATCTGTTCGACTGTTTCCACCCAGACAAGACCGTTGGAAACCGCAGCGATGTAGTCGAGTCGATCCCAGTAAGGCGCGATCATCGTATACATCCGATTCTCAGCAATCTTCTCCATGCCACGATGGAGATAGCCGATGTCGCAGTCGAGATCGATTACCGTCTCGCCGTCGAGCTTCAAAATCACGCGCAGCACACCGTGTGTCGACGGATGCTGCGGCCCCATGTTGAGCACCATCTCGGGACTATCGAGAAGTGTCTCCTGGGTTGTTGCTATTTCTACCTGGTGCATAACTTTCTAAGCTGCGGCCGGCTCGGGCTCGTTCGGGAGGTAACAGCCGGTTACGCTCCACGGTTCAATAATCAAGCCAATGTCAGTCGCCTCTCCACGCGAACGTTTGGCTGCCAGCTTCGTCACGATTGCCTGCGCCGCGCTCGCCTTGTTCCAAACATTTCGTGGGGCCATCGTTTCCGTCACGACGAAGCCGGCTACTTTCGCCGCTTCCGGCGTTTCAAAAACCTTTGCTTCGTATTGTGCGGCAATCTCTTTTGGCGTCATGTCAACTCGTAAATCTTAACGTGAATCGTAAATAGTGAACGACGTCCCCTGTTCGACTCGTATTACTATTCACTATTACCATTTACCATTTACGATTTACTTGTCTTTCGGCATCACTTCTTTACCGCCCACGAAAATCTCACGCATCATCCGCTCCTGCGGAACGGAGAGAATCTCCAGGCCATACGCCCGTCGTTGTTCCAGTTGTTCACGTTGCACGTCAGTCATCTCGGGCAAATGACGCTGCGTCCATAAATTCTCAACGAACTCCAGCGGGTAATCTTTTCTGAGCGGATGACCTTCCCAATCTGGCGGCAGCAGTATTCGTCTCAGATCCGGGTGATTGTTAAAGTGAACACCAAATAGATCGTAAACCTCGCGCTCCATCCAATTGGCTGAAGGCCAAACACTCGTCACGCTATCGACAGCCGCGCCCTCCGGTAAGGAAACCTTCACGCGCACGCGTTCATTGCGCGCGATCGAGTAAAGGTTATAGACAATCTCCAGCGGCGCCTCTTGCCGCAAAGGAAAGTGAACACACGTCAGGTCCGACAGGTAATTGAACTGAGATTCTTTGTCCGTTCTCAGGAAGTCGCACACCGCAACAATGTTCTCTGCTTCAACTCGAACAGACACCTGCCCAAGAAACTCAACAGCTTCAACGACGGCGCCGTCAAACCTCGTCTTCAGCTTCTTCACCAACACGTGTTCGGAAGCGTCTGATGGTTTTGGGCCTTCTTCCTTCTTTTTGACGGGAGCTTTCGGCGCGCCGGGAACGGCAGGGGGCGCCGCGGCTTTTTCGCCGAGCGATTCTTTGATCGCAGCTACTCGCGATTTCGCCTGCTCCACCATCGCGTCTTTTTCAGCGTCGGCGCCGGCAAGTTCACTTGCTGGGGGAATCGATGAAGGCGGTGGAGTGCCTGCGGAATCGGAAGGCACTACAACCCCCGGAGGAGGCTTTAGTTCATCTGGCTTGTCGTTGTCGTCCGGCATCAGCTTAGACTACTCACAACTCTCCCTGACTGAACCAGTGATCGGAGCTTTGGGTGATTGCGCCAAAAAGTTCAGGCGAAGTGCTAATGCAAATTACAAAAGGTCGGCAGAAGTGGATTTAAACATGGCGGTAATTTACTGTCAACAAACTTGTTCTCGCCTCCTAACCCGCTGACTGAGTTCTGAATTTCTTGTGTCGCTTGACGATAGAAGTCCGCCAACCTATCATGGTTTGTTTGAAAAACGCGGCATTTAGCTGTCTATGTTTAAGAGTGAGGAAGAGTAATGAAACCTGAAATTCATCCGGATTATAACGAAATAACGGTGACCTGCGCTTGCGGCGAAACGTTTAAGACCCGGTCAACGAAGAAGGGCGATCTGCACGTTGAAATCTGTTCCGCGTGCCATCCTTTTTTCACCGGCAAGCAGAAGTTGGTAGACACGGCAGGACGCGTGGATCGCTTCAATAAGCGTTACGGCAAGAAAACTCCCGAGGAAACTACCTCGGCTACGCGATAAGTTCGATTGTCTGTCTAAACAACAGGACGGTAAGTTGATTTCAAAACGACACTAGCAACCAACAGCATTCAGACGCCGGCGAGATTCGTCGGTCGCTATTCGTGCATCAAATGCTCAGCGACCGCAAAATGCGCCGGCGTTATTTCTAGCAGGACAGACATTCTTGTCTGTCCATTGAAAAATTGCAAAATTAGTTGGACAGACATTCTTGTCTGTCAATGAAAAACCGACAGGCAAGAATGCCTGTCCTACCAGGAATAAAATTGAGCACAAACGAACGAGATTTAATAGTCGGGGGCCAGGCGGTGATCGAAGGCGTAATGATGCGCACTCCCAACGCCTACGCTATCGCCGTGCGT
>JALZOO010000534.1 GCA_030913905.1 Acidobacteriota bacterium | reverse complement strand
AAGCAGCCGAGCGGGTTCGAGTTTCACGACTTGGGGCAAATGGCAGATTGACGTCTGAGGAACACAATCTCCGGAGAATTCAAACTGGAAAAGCTGCGGATCCGGTTCTCCAAAAGGGTGACCGCATCGAAGTGCTTTCTGCCAATTAGAAAGTATCAAATGGAAACTATGAAGGGCGACTCTTGGGAGTCGCCCTTTTTTTTCGTCCAACACCAAAAACGGAGACGAAGACGGATAATGTCGCGGACGAGATCCCTCCACCTAATGCGAGGTGAACTTGGTTTAATAATCTCTGTGCGTCCTCGGTGTCCTCTGTGTCTCTGTGGTTAATCTCTTTCAGCGAAACCACTAACCACAGAGACACAGAACACGGAGACTAGACAGAGAAAACGAAACCAGAACACTAGGCGCCCAATCCTTCTGCTAACAGTTTCCCCTTGACAGAAACTATAATGGCGCACTTCGAAAACGAATGCTTTCGCCATCCGTAAAACTCGTCCATCTTCTTATCGGAAAGTCGATCCTTGAGACGCTTCTCGTTGGCACACTCGCGGTCTTTTCATTCCTTAGTATCTTTCCTCCAAACTTTCACGGTTGGGGTGAGGTCACCAGCAATAGAATTACCGGTTGGGCCGTCAATAACGCAGCGCCGTGGGATCGCGTTGAGGTCCAGGTTTTCGTGGACGGCCGGTTCGTTGTTCATGGAGTCGCTAATCTGTCTCGACCAGACGTTCGGGCTGCGGGGTGGGCACGAGATGAATGGCATGGTTACGCGTTCCACATCGGCGTGCAATCGCCGGGCCCACACGAAGCGCGTGTCTACGCCCTGCACGACAGCGGAGACGGCAAACGCAAGTCGCTTCAGTTACTTGGTGATCCAATCCCATTCCTCGTCGATGACGGCGGGAACCTGCAAACGATCCAGAAGAAGTGAACATCGGAACGATGTAACGATGACAACTGACACTGCGAATTTGACTACACGCACAGCAGCAAGTCCGGATGGTCTCGCTCTTTGGGAGATAGTTTCCGTAGTTACATCGGGGCTGATCGCTGAATGGGTTGTGCTCTCGTTTGTCGGACGAAACAAATTGGTCATGGCCATTCCGGTGCTGCTGGCGATGTCATTCATGCTCGTGTCGCACCGGGAACGCGGCGAGACGCTTCGCATAATCGGATTCCGAACTGATAACTTTTTGGCTGCCTGTCGTCTGCTGTTGTTGCCGACGCTGGCGGTGGTAGTGGCGATACTTGCAGTGAAATGGTTTAGTGGCCAATCGTTGTTGGGCGCACCATGGAGGACGCGTCTTTTACTTCTCCCTTTGTGGACGCTCTTTCAGCAGTATGTACTTAATGGTTTCATAAATCGGCGGGCCCAGCTTGCGCTTGGCGCAGGAGCGAAGAGCATCCTGCTGGTAGCCGCCGTATTCGCCATACTCCACTTGCCGAATCCGTTCCTGGCGTTTCTCACCTTCATCGGAGGTCTGTTGTGGGCCGCTGTGTATCAGCGCCAACCAAATCTCTTCGCACTCGCGCTCTCGCACGCGCTCGTGTCGCTGAATCTGGCAATGACAGGGCCTCCAAATCTGCTTAACAACCTTCGGGTGGGA
This sequence comes from Acidobacteriota bacterium, assembly GCA_030913905.1. GTDB lineage: Bacteria > Acidobacteriota > Blastocatellia > Pyrinomonadales > Pyrinomonadaceae > PSRF01. Next base: position 3,014 of record JALZOO010000534.1, on the reverse strand, counting down.
TTTAAGTACTTTGGTTGAGTTGGCAGGGACTTGTCCTAAACTGGCGAGTTTTGATTTTCATTAGCACCGTGGCTTCAGCCCGGAGGGCTGAGAAGAAAGTAGCCGGTGGTCGCAGACCACCGGAACAGGCGCATAGAAGGATTAGCATCCCGGAGGGATGCAAGAATTCCTTGTTTCTGGCACCCCTTTGGGGTGCAGGTCACGCACCGTGCGTCGTCCGGAGGTCTTTGGTTGAGTCCCAAGACGGACCCACACCCAGCATCCACCGACTGCTGTAGTTGTTGAACACAGTTTGCTATAATCCCGCGGCCTTGCAAGAGAACAGGTCGGGCGGTCGCTGCTGGAACCTTCCCGATTTCAGACTTGGAAGCTTTCAGGTCTGGGATCAATCTGAACGAAATTTAGTAAATCCAGTAGAGGAAAGTCCGAACACTATAGGGCAGCGAGCCCGCTAACGGCGGGGCGTCTGATAAATCCCAGATCCCAGGCATCGCCTCCAGCTTTCAAGGGACAGGAGTCGAAACCTGCGATCTGGGATTAATCGGACGACGACAAGTGCAACAGAAAGTAGACCAGCCCTTCTGAGATCAGAAAGGTGATGGGTGAAATGGTGCGGCCCGCAAGGGCTTAAAGTAAGAGCGCACCGGCGTATGTGGTGACACGTACGGCCAGGCAAACTCCTCGCAGTGCAAGATCAAATAGGGAGGCGTCAACAGGGCTGCCCGCCCGAATCCCGATTTATCGGGATACGACCTCCGGGTAGATCGCTTGATCCATCTGGCAACAGCTGGACTAGATGAATGATCGCCATTCCGATGCGAAAGCATCGGGATACAGAATTCGGCTTATAGACCTGTTCTCCTTGCTCGGCTTTAATGCATTCCCTGGCTTCACAAAGCTTTACCCCAAGACGCGAAAGAGAGGCTGCGAGAGATGGCGAATCGTAAGGGAGTTTTCATTGGCGCGTATGTACCAAACCACCTGAAAGAGTCTTTGCGCCGGCGCGCCGCTGCCGAACACCGCACTCTCTCCCAGGAGATCACACGCATCCTCGAAGAGGCTGTACATGGAAAAGGCCTGCCCCCCGGCAGCGTCGACAGGCGCAACAGGGAATCAACTCCGCGACGCCGCACAACCGATCCAGCGCCGCGTCGTAGAAACGTCGATATCTCGTACGGGAAATCAGGCGAAGAAAAGAGTTAGTGCCAGCTAGTTCAAAGCCAGGGACGCCTCTTGAAATATCTCGTCATTGCCGGACTAGTCGCTCTGCTGCTTGTCTTTCTATATTCCCGGGTGCGTCCTTACCTCAAGCTCGCGGGAAAAATCCTCGGCACAGCAAAAAGCATGGCCGAATCACAACCGGGAAGTGTGAGGAAGTCTAGATCAAAGTCCGACAAGAGACTGGTGCGCTGCGTAGCTTGCGGAACGTGGATACCAACCGACCGCGCGTTTGGGTCTAAGCCAAGCGTCGCCCCTTATTGCTCACGCGAGTGTCTTGAAAAAGCTTCTACGGCCGGCAGACGGACAGCCGCAAGTTAACTGCGCGTTGCTTCCCACGGTTCGAGGTTTCCTGCTTCGTCCACCGCCTTGTCCGTGTTAGTCAGAAGCAATCCAATCAACCCTACTACGAAGAAGAAGATCAACGAGAGCAGCGCCTGGCGGTAAGAGCCGGTTCTCGCCACCACCACACTAAACAGTAAGGGTCCCATCCATGAAGTGCCGCGTTCGGAAACTTCATAGATGCCGAAGAAGGAAGCTTCCCGGCCCGCAGGTATCATGCGCGAGAAAAGCGAGCGCGAGAGCGCCTGCGAACCGCCCAGCACAATCGCGATAACTATGGCCATGATCCACGCTTGAGCGGTCGTGCGCAGGTATGCATACGCGTAGATAACAACTCCCGACCATAGGACCAATGACACCACAATCGCGTTCTTCGTTTTAATCAGGTAGGCGAGGCGCTCAAAACCTAGTGCACCGAGGACAGCTACAAACTGCACAACCAGGAAGATCGACAAGAGGAACGTCGGGTTAGGACCGCGGAAAAGTTCCTGTTCGAGAAATACACTAGACGCGAAAACTACTGTTTGAATTCCGTCGTTGTAGATCAGGTAGGCAATCAAGAACCTGAGCGTGCCGGGCAGTCGTTTCAATTCCTTGAAAGTAGACCGCAGCTCTACGAATCCGGCGGTAAGGTAACTCTGCCCCGGCGGCAGTTCCCTGGCTGCCTCTCGCTGCTTCAAGAGTCGAAAAGTAATGATCGCAAAGCCACCCCACCAAATCGCCGCCGACAGAAACGACAATCGCACAGCCATCCCGGTCGAAATTCCCAGTCGCTCCGCAAAAGTAACCAGCGCGAGATTCAGGGCCAGCATTAACCCTCCGCCAAAGTACCCGTAGGCATAACCGCGGCTGGAAACCTTATCGCGCTGGTCCTCTGTTGTTATCTCCGGCAGGAAGGCGTTGTAAAAAACCAATGCGGCCCCGAAGCAGACGTTGGCAATGATGAATAGCAAACCTCCCAACAGGTAAAGGTTGCCGCTGATGAAAAAGAGCAAAGCGTTTGCAATGACGGCGGTGTAACAAAACATCGCCATCAACTTCTTTTTCATGTTTGAGTAGTCGCCCAGGGCGCCCAGGATTGGCAACAGCAACACTTGCGCTCCTACAGAGATGGATACGCAAAGTGTGGGAAACGATTCAGCAGTGACAGTGCCCAGAAAACCCAGATCCAAAACCGTACCGTTCTTGCCCACGGCGTCCTGGGCCAGGCGAGTAATGTATGGACTAAACAGAGTGCCGACAACGGTCGTGTAAAAGGCGGAGTTGGCCCAGTCATACATTTTCCACGCGAAGACTTCACGCGGGTTGTTTTTATCTTTGGATGTCGCAGAGTCTCGCGGTGCAGAGTTCATATATGTGCTGCTGTGTTGCACAAAAAGTGCTTCACGTCACTCGGTATTAGAACCGAGGCCGATCGGTATCGGAACCGGGAGCGGCAGCGACCGGGTCGTAAC
>JALZOO010000593.1 GCA_030913905.1 Acidobacteriota bacterium | reverse complement strand
ATCCCGAGGTGAAGCCAAGACAGTTGCGACTCCTCGCGTTACTGCCCTCAACAATCGTCCTGCTCAAATTGAGAGCGGACAACAGATTCCGGTCCAGACTACACAGGCTGCAAGCGGAACTGCAGTGGTTACTACCACTTTCGTTTCGGTTCCTCTGCGTTTGTCAATCACACCCCAGATTACCGATGTCGGCACCGTGATTCTTAGAGTCACTGTCGAAAACAACACGATCAATACCGGTATCGCCGTCGGCGGTGTTCCAGGTATCGACACTCAGCGCATGCAGAGTGAAGTCCTTGTTCCAGATGGCGGTACGACGGTGATGGGCGGCGTCCTGGCCGATACGGAAGGCGTAACTCGCCAACGTACACCTGGACTGGCATCGATCCCGATTGTCGGCAATCTCTTTAAGCGTAAACTTACGACGCGGACGAGCAGCGAAATTCTGTTCTTCATTACGCCGCGCATCTATCGGCCTGACTACCAGGGACGACCAACCTCCGGTACTGTGAGCACGGGTCAACGAACCACCACAATCTCGCAACCAGTGCCTTTGGGCAATCCACCTAGCAACACCCCGACGCCGACGCAGTTGCAACAGCAACCGCAGTCTGCTCCTGGTACGCTCATGCCCGCTCCCGCGGTCGTGCCCGGAACGCCGAATATGCCTGCTGCAGGCTCAACGACAGCCCGTCCCGGCTCGCTTGGCGGGCAGCGTCCGTAACCCCTTTCAAGGTCAACACCATGTTCAAGGAAATTCTTGAAACGATAATTGAGCGTACCGAGGGCAGCCTTGGTGCACTCATCATGGGAGTGGACGGCATTGCGGTTGAACGATCTCTGAAGCAGGCCGGACAGGAAGCCAATCTTGATGTGGCCGCCGCGGAATTCACCTCTCTGGTGCGGAATGCACAACGCGCTGGAAAGGACACAGGACTCGGCAGCTTGCATGAACTGGTGATTTCTCTCGACGATGCGGTTGTACTAATCCGACTGCTGGGCCGAGACTATTTTGTCGTCATGGCAATTGCTCCTGACGGTAACCTAGGACGAGCTCGTTTTGAACTGCGAAAGGCCGAACTGCAAATGGCCGGCGAGTTTACAGTCTAAACGCTCCCCCAAACCAACACATGGAAGCCGCTTCTTCGGAAGCGGCTTTTTTGTTTAGGTGAAAGAGTTTTACGTTAAGGTAAACGAACGTAGGGCATGCCGCGTTGAATAATTCTTTGTCGCCGCGCAACCCGACGCGGATTAACGCGTGGGTTGAAGACCGTGCGCGGATTGGGAATCATCGCCGAAAGAAATGCGGCTTGGTTTGCGTTCAAAGCGGATGCCGGTTTGTGGAAATAGTACTGCGAAGCAGCCTCGGCGCCGTATACACCGTCGCCCCATTCAATGACATTCAGATAGAGCTCAAGAATGCGCCGCTTACCTAAGGTGCGTTCGAGGAAAATAGTCAGCAACGCTTCCTGGCCCTTGCGAAAAAAGGATCGCCTGGATGAAAGGTAAAGGTTCTTCGCCAACTGTTGGGAAATTGTCGAAGCGCCCCTCTTGAATTCAGGGATGTTCGGCAACCAGTCGTCATCCTCGCCTTCCTTTTTTGCCTCGCGCACGGAGTCTCTCAGGGCATCGTCATAGGCTTTCTGAATAGCCTGGTAATCAAACCCGTTGTGTGTGGCAAAGTTTGAGTCTTCGCCAGCCAACACGGCTCTCTGCAGATTCGGGGAGATCCGATCCAACCTCACCCATGCCTGTTGCCGAATGGGTTGCTGACCCCGCGACCGCGCTTCGTTTGAACGGGCTTCTATCAGCGAGGTTGTCAGCGGATTTTCTGTTTTTAGTCTCGAGACCTGGCTGAACATGTATCCTTCGTAGGCGGCAAAACCCACCAGCACGCCAAGGAATACCAGAAAGAAAGTCTTAATCATTTTTCGCATGGCGCAGGAATAGGTCGCTTAGTGGATGGCGCAGATCAGCGAGCGCGTTGCCGCGGGTCAAGATATTCCCGCAGACCATCGCCGATGAAGTTGAAGGCAAGCACGGTAAGCGCAATAGCGATGCCTGGGAATATCAAGGCATGCGGTGCTGCCTGCAGCGTGGAGAGATCGCGCGCTTCCTCGATCATGACGCCCCACGACGGAGCAGGTGGAGGTACGCCGAGGCCGAGAAAGGATAAAGACGCTTCAGATAACACTGCGCCAGCCATTCCCAGACTCGCTTGCACAATTAGCGGCTGTATGGCGTTTGGCAATATGTGGACCAGGAGTATGCGAGCATCGCTGGCTCCGAGCGCACGTGCCGCCTGAACGAAATCATATTCGCGCACCTTAAGCACCTGACCCCGTATCAGTCGCGCGTAGCCGACCCAACCAATTATGCACAGCGCGAGGATGAGTTTATTCAAGCCGGCGCCCAGGAACGCCACCATGGCAATCGCCAGCAGGAGGCCAGGGAACGCGAGAAATACGTTGAATACGTAACCGGAGACAATGCGGTCGATCCAGCCTCCGTAATACCCTGCAAGGGCGCCCAGCAGCGTTCCTACTACTGCTGACACTGAAACTACTACGATGCCGACCTCCAGCGAGATGCGTGCGCCGAAGACTACGCGTGAAAAAATGTCGCGGCCGGTGGAGTCAGTGCCGAAGAAGTATTCGCCGGACGGAGGAAGATAACGAAGGGAGAGGTTAGTAGCCCCGACGTCATGCGTAGCGATCCACGGCGCAAAGATCGCTACGATTACGAGTATCGCTACAATCACCAATCCGACGATAGTCAAACGATTCATAAGATGCGGTGCTCAAGGCTAACTCGTCACGAAACACGAATTCTCGGATCCAGCCAGCGGTATAGCGTGTCTGTCAGCATGTTGGCGGCGATGTACGTGATACTGATCACGAGCACGCAGCCCTGAACAACGCGATAGTCCCGCTTCCCAATACCATCTTCGACGAGCAGCAACCCCAGTCCAGGCCAGCCAAAGATTTTTTCAGTAATGATCGCTCCCGCGAGCAGGATGCCAAGCTGCAGGCCGAGAATTGTAACCACCGGAATCAATCCATTCTTCAGTACGTGCTTGTAAACTACCTGCGTTTCGCTTAATCCCTTCGCGCGCGCCGTACGCACGTAGTCTTCACCTAACTCCTCAATCACTGACGAGCGGACCATGCGCGTGAGGATCGCTGACAGCGCAGCGCCAAGTGTGAACGAGGGCAGAATGAAATCTGTCCAGTCGAAGCGGCCGGAGGGCGCCAGCCAGCCAAGTTTTACTGCAAACAGATAGACAAGCATGGGTCCGATTACGAAACCCGGCAAACTAATCCCAATTAGCGCGACCACCGAAGCCACATTGTCGATCCAGGTGCCGCGATTTTTGCCGGCGATAACGCCCAGCGGAATCGCGATCAGGATCGCAATAAACAGCGCGGCTAACGCGAGTTGAATGGTTGCTGGATAACGCTCGACGATTAGATCGATCACCGGCCTGTCGGTGCGAAATGAGCGGCCCATATCGCCGTGAAGCAACGCCACCCAGTACTCGGTGTACCGGTTGTCAGCTCCGTGCCACTCAAAGTGTCGGGTGCCTTGCGCGTCGCGAGGAACAGAAAAGAAGAAAGGTGGACGATCCAGACCATGCTTCTCACGAAACTGCGCGAATTGTTCCGGCGTCGCCTGTTCACCTAAAACTGATACGGCCGGGTCGCCGGGAACTAGTTCGATTAGCAACGTGACGAGTGAGACGACGGTCCAGACTACGAGTAAAAAGATCGCGAAACGCCGCAGCGACCCAAAAAGTTTGTGTCTGAAGACAGAAGGCACCCTTGCATGTCTCTACGTTTTTAAGGATGGAATTCGTGAGGATGATAACACACCAACGGAAAGACTAACCGCGTTGGAGTTTCTAAAAAGAACGTAGCCCGAAAGGAATACCTGGTTGATTCGCGTGGCCCCGACAACCGCACGATTCGGAGGTAACCTCTCGGGCTGCGCTCTAATGGTTGCACGCACTAGTCGTTGGCAACCAATCCCGCATTAATTTGGACGCGTGCCCATATGCAACGCCGCGATTCCGCCACTCAAATTTCGAAATGTCACCGCGTCAAATCCGCTCGATGACATCATTGACGCCAGTTCCGTCTGATTCGGAAAACGTGATACTGACGCCGGCAAATACTCGTAAGCGCGCTTCGATCCGCTTATCCAGCCGCCCAATAAAGGCAGCAACTTCGTGAAGTAAACATTAAAAAGCGATCGCACCACCGGCATTCGAGGTCTGGAAAACTCCAGTACCGCGATCCTGCCCCCCGGCTTTAATACGCGGAAGAGTTCCCGAAAGCCTGCTTCAACGCTGGCCAGGTTTCGTAAGCCGAAAGCAATCGTGGTCGCCTCGAACGATTGATCGGCAAACGGAAGTTGCAGGGCATCGCCTTCAATGAGCGAAACTGCTGATCCATGTCTGGAAGCTTTGTCTTTCGCGATTTGCAGCATAGGCCGGCAAAAGTCAACGCCGACAATTACCGCTTTGCCGCTCTCAAGCAATGTCAAAGAGAGGTCGCCTGTGCCACACGCAACGTCGAGGACTCGAGCTTCGCCAGATGAAAGAGTCGTCTCAAGCGCTTTCGCTACTAAACGCCTCCACCGCCGGTCGATATTTCCAGACAGCAGGTGATTTAAAAGATCGTATCGAGTAGCGATCTTGCCGAACATTTCACGGACGCGTTGCGCGTGCTCAATGTTCGTTGCGCTTTCGTTCTCAGTCACAGTTAACCGGAAATGCGTATCGGGATGGTTGCAGGCAGATTGCGAATGATTTGTGATTACTCAGGTTTGCTAACGGATTTTGTTTGAGACTTTGTAGTGCTCTGATCTGGTTTGACTTCGCTTGTAGGATCTACGGCTCCCATGATTTCAATTTTCCCATAACGCTCGAGCTGTGATTTCAAAAGCTCTGAGTTTCCTACCACCACTGCCACGAGGCCGCCATCATGGAAGAGGCGAGTTGCTGCACGCTGCAAGTCAGTAGGCGACGCGAGCGTTAAGGCGCGGATCTGCTCCGACGCTGAAGGGACTCCATATGTGTCGACATCCAGCCACACGTTGGCTAAACCTTCCGGCTTGGCCAACTCCATGTTGAAGGCGGCCAGCACTTCAGTTCTCGCCTGTGCTAGTTCGGCAGTTGATGGGGCCGTAGTTACAAGAGACTTGATTATCTCCTGGGCACTGGTCAACGCTTTGCCCGCCAGCAGGTGATCAATCGCGGTTCCCATTACGAACATTCCCGGCAAAGCAAACGCGTCGTGTCTTACAAACACCGGACTGCGCGAAAGCTCGGGAAGCTCTTTCTCCCAACGCTGTCGAACGACGGTTGCCAACAAGATTGCGGCCGGCATGTCTGAATCCCGTCGGGAAAGACCACGAGCGGCCAGCCTAACTTCAACACTCTGGTCGTTTGGCGAATTGATTATCAGGGCCCGGACATCCGGCGGCAGTGGTTGCTTAAACGTCGCTGGGATGATCTGTTCACTCTTGCGCCAGCCGCCAAGGAGTTGCCGGATAGCGCGTATTGCCCGGCTTTGTTGAATACCCCCAACGACGACCAGGGTTGCATTGTTCGGATTCAAGAAGCGTTCGCGAGCAAACATTACATCCGAGCGCTGAATGCGTTCCAGCGACTCGACGGTTCCGTTGTACGGCCTACCGTAAGGAAAATCGCCGAACAACCGAGCGGCAACAGCACGGTCCGCGATTATCGCCGGCGAGATGCTCGTTTCCCGAATCACCTTGATACGACCTTCGCGAATCTTGGCAATGTTCGCCGGGCTGAGGTCTGTAGAAACGAGTGCTGTGCGTAATATCTCAATGATTCGCTCAAACTCACTCGCGCGCCCCTGCATCGTAATGGTTATTGCGTCGTAGTCTGTTGAGACGTGTAGCCGCCCCTGCATCTCTTCGGTGAAGTACTCTCGTGTTGCTGGATCAGGAAAGAGAATGTCGCCGAGCAGCGCTGTTGTTCCAGCTTTGCCGGCCAGATCGAACGCTGCGCCACTATGGACCCTCAACTTGACCAGGACATTCTGGTCATCTGGCCGCGGCATCAACCTTACACGCAGCCCATTGAGGAGGCGGGTGCCTTGGGGTTCGGTCGACGGCTGCGCCCACACGGAGGACTGCAGTAAGCCGAGCAAGCAAACCGGCAAGACGCATTTTGCTAGGAAATTCCTAATTACTGAGAGGTTCATAGCTGTACCGAGAGCGCCCAAACCACAAAATATGACTTTGAAACCTGGAGTGGGGGAGAAAAACATCTTAGATGTGTGGTATTTGCCCGTCAACCGTTT
>JALZOO010000464.1 GCA_030913905.1 Acidobacteriota bacterium | reverse complement strand
GTACAAAAGTGCGTTTGTGTGTGGCGCAATCACTACCCGGTCGCTACCGCTCCCGGTTCCGTATTCGTGCCGCGTAGAGTCGCAGTGCTGTATTTGATCGCCCTGAGAGACTCCTGATCAGTGGAACTGAAAATGCTATGAACTTCTCATCATGGCCAAGGCTCGCAGTATACAGCCCTGGTGGCTGACGGACACGACCGAGATCTGTCCGGCATGCAGTCAGGCGTACGCATATCACACGGAGATTCGTTGCTTCGATTGCGACGGTCCGATGTGCCCAATTTGTGTGCAGACTACGACCACAATCGAGTTGACCTGTTCCGAGTGTTTTGAGTGTCGCAGCTCCGAATCGGAGGTTGGCAGCTAATGGCCGCGCGAGCTATCTGGAAAGGTGAGCTGAAAATTGGGACCACTAAGGTTCCGGTAAAGCTGTACTCCGGCGTGGTTGATCGCACGGTGCATTTCAATATCCTTGATGACCGCAACCTCACGCGCGTCAAACAACACATGGTAAGTCCTGAAACGGGCGAAGAAGTCTCCAACGACCAAATACAAAAGGGCTACGAGATTGAACCAGGAAGGTTTGTTCTCCTTACCGAGGAGGACCTGAAGTCACTGGAGCCAAAACCGTCTCGTGAGATCGAGTTAGTGGAGTTTGTGCCGACGGAAGCGATCAGTCAGCAATGGTATGAAAGACCTTATCTGCTCGGACCGGATGGCGATGAGAAAGCTTACTTCGCGCTTGCCGAGGCATTAAAAAATCGCAAGCGCGAGGGCATCGCCCACTGGGTGATGCGCAACAAGCCGTATGTCGGCGCGCTTCGCGCGGAGAACGATCACCTCGTCCTGTTTACCTTGAGAAATGTTGAGGAAGTAATCTCCGCGCGCGATTTACCGAAGCCGGCCGGACGCGCGCCAACGCAGAAAGAACTGAACATGGCCAAGCAACTCGTGGCACTCCTCGAGGGCGAGTTTAACGCCGCAGACTATAAGGACGAGTATCGCAATCGAGTGATGGAGTTCATCGAACGAAAGGCAAAAGGCAAGGCGCCTAGGTTGCGCGCGGTGAAGTCAAAGCGCAAAGCGGGTTCACTCGACAGTATGCTGGCCAAGAGTCTTGCCTCATTAAAGAAGGAGAAGCGCGCTGCCTAAGCACTACGGAAAAAAGAAGGAAGCCGATGAAAGCAACGGCGAGCAATCAGCGCCGCGGCCGTTTTGGTCGGGCACGCTCACCTTTGGTCTTGTCAGCGTTCCGGTAAATCTCTTTCCGGCGAACAAGAGCAATCGGACTGCATTGCGAATGCTCAGTCCGGAAGGCGAACCGCTTTCGCGCAAGTACTATTCGGAGAAAACCGAGAAGGATCTTGACGCCGATGAGATGGTCCGTGGCTATGAGTTCAAACCCGGCAAGCACGTCGTAGTTTCCGACGAAGAGTTGGACCGTCTGGCGCCCGAGAAGACTCGCGACATCGACATCAAGCTGTTTGTTCCCGAGGATTCTATTCCACCGGTGCATTTCGATCGCGGCTACTTTTTGACTCCTGCTGCCGACACGGAGAAGGCTTACAAGTTATTGGCGGAGACGCTGGGAAAGACTGGTCTCTCCGGAATAGCGACATTTGTAATGCGCGGCAAGGAATACCTGGTAGCCATATTTTCGGACCATGGAATACTTCGAGCGGAGACAATGCGCTTCGCCGATGAGATCCGTTCACCTGAGGACATCGGTCTGCCGAAGAAGCCGAAGCTGCCGAAAGCAATGGTGCAAAAATTTGAAAAGTTGATCAGCAGTAAATCGAAGAGCAAGTTGTCTACAACAAAACTCAAGGACGAGCAGAGCGAGCGACTCCTGAAGCTGGTCAAGAAGAAAGGGTCACAACGCAAGAATGTCGTTGAGGTCGAGACCGACGAAGGGGAGGCAAGAGACGAAGGAAAAGTGATAGACCTCATATCCGTACTCAAGAAGAGTCTGGCCGGGAAAGCCGCGTGAGGGCATTTCTGGCCTGGCCTTTGCTACCACCTTGGAGTCATTAGCGGAATAGCAGAAAACAATACAACCGGGCTTTGCTTTGGAAGATATGTCTGCACTGCCTGTATTAATTCTTATCAACCACAAGAGGGGGAGTTATGAAACAAGAACAAGTAAATGAACTTTTGTACCAGGCGCTTGAGACTGAACTCGGCGGCGTGCAGATTTATACGACCGCGCTCAAGTGCGCGGTGAATGACGAATTGAAAGAGGAGTGGGAGAAGTACCTGGAAGAAACGCAGAAGCACGTAGAGATTGTTCAGGAGACCATTGAGACTCTTGGCCTCGATCCTGAAACCGAAACGCCCGGACGCGGTGTCGTACGTCACATTGGTGAATCGTTGGTGAAAGCGATGGAGATGGCATTAAAAGCGGGCGAGCCAGCAGCGGCGCAGTTAGTTGCCGCGGAATGCGTCACGCTAGCCGAAACCAAAGACCACTTGAATTGGGAACTGATTGGCGAAGTGGCGAAGAAGACGAAAGGCGAAGAAGGGAAGGCGCTCAAAGCAGCGCATGAGGAGGTGGAAGACCAGGAGGATGAACACCTCTATCACACGACCGGTTGGACCAGGGAACTCTGGATAGAGTCGTTGGGGATGCCCGCCGTGCTGCCTCCGCCGGAAGAAGTAAAAGAAGTGGAGACTGCGATCGGAGCGGCGCGCGCAAAACAGGCTCGCGCGGGCATGATTAAGTAGGGCAAAGGGCAAGGGGGAAGAGCAAAGGGCCAAAGAGCAAAGAGCAAAGAGCAAAGGGCAGAGAGCGAGGGGCTTCCGCTTCCGACTTGCCCTTTGCCCTTTGCCCTTTCCCCTTTGCTCCCTAAACTCCCAAGCCTCGATCAAGGGCTTTCAGTATCGAATCCTTCAAGACTTGTGATCGGTTGACGCCGCGGTCAATTCCAATCCATGCCG
>JALZOO010000405.1 GCA_030913905.1 Acidobacteriota bacterium | reverse complement strand
TCGGCTATAAACGCCGGCACGCCTCTAACTCCTAAAACTTCTGCTTCGCGTTCGTCTGCAATAACGCTCTCGAGAAACTCATGAGACTCAAGTGCTGCGCGTAACGATCCCGAATCCAACCCCAGTTCCACTGCGAGTGTAACCAGCACCTCGATATCGCCGACGTCTTCGCCGCGTTCGAAGAAGGCGCGAAATATCTCAGCATGATATTCGTCGAAGTGCCCTTGCGAGCGCGCCCAGTGTGCCGCTTCGTGCGCGAGTCTGGAGCGAGGTTGGAGAGGCGGGAGGACCATCTTAACCCCCAGGCGCTCGGCTAGAGGGTAAACGGAGTTCTGCCAGGCGTTCTTTAGGTAGTCACCCTTCGGATCAAGCGTGGGTACAGGCTCGGGCCGTAACTCGAATGCGCGCCAGATGACTTCAACATCCGGCTCGCGCCTGGTCAATTCATGTACGGCCGGCTCCGCCAGCCAACAAAACGGTCAAAGGTAATCAGAAAAAATCTCGAGGGTTACTTTTGCCATGTTCTTTCCCCTATCGTTCAAGCCGTTCAGGCAATACTAAAGTTTTTTGACGTCGACATAGTAGAGATCTGTCGCTACGGCGAAGTCGTCCTTCTTAACCGGAGTTTTCATAGTCTGCCATTCGGTTGTCGGCTTAATAAGCTGCCAACGGTCTTTCGTGCCCACCCGCACCGGCATCGAGAAACCAGGTTCGTCGACTTTCCAGCGATAGGAAACTGAACTATCAGTATCCCCAAACTTCAACTCCAGGACGGGAACCGCAGTATGACGCAAGTATTGATTGAAGACTGGCGTCAGGTTTTGCCCGGCCTTGCGGTTGAAATAGTTCACCACATCTTCAGTCATGATGTTTTGATACTTGAACTGTTGGTAGAAGCCGCGAATCATCGCCCACCAACGCTTATCGTCGTTCACTATGCTTCGTAGCGTGTTCAGAAAGAGCGCGCCTTTGAAGTACTGGTCCTGCGGGGGTTCCGCATTAACGCTGCGCTGAAGAACAATTGGTTGCCGATTCCTGACCTTGGACTTCAATCCATTCGTATACTTCAAACTATCCGCACGCCCCCACATGTATTCGACGTAGAGACATTCGAGATACGTGGTCCAACCTTCATGTATCCACATGTCAGACACATCAGCGGCGCTGACACTGTTGCCAAACCATTCGTGCCCGCTTTCATGAATGATAATGAAATCAAACCGCAGGCTGATACCTACGCCGGTCCAGTCGCGCTCCAGGTAACCGTTTGCGAAGCGATTACCATAGGCAACCGCGCTTTGATGTTCCATCCCGGCATACGGCACTTCAATCAGCTTGAAGCCATCTTTCTTGAATGGATACTCACCGAAGTAATGCTGGAAGGCTTCTATCATCGGCTTGGTCTGCGCAAACTGTTTCTTTGCCTTCTGCAGATTTTCAGGCAACACGTAATAGTCGAGTGTCAGGTCGCCAAGTCGCTCGCCGAAATGCGCGTAGTTCCCGATGTTGAGAGAGACGTTGTAGTTGTTGATTGGGTAGTGTACCAACCAATCCCAACGGGTGTAGCCGTCGCCCTGTGGAGTCTTGCCTAGAAACTTACCGTTCGAGACGTCGACAAGGTTGTCAGGTATTGTGACGCTGATTCGCATACTCTCCACCTCGTCGCGCCACTGATCTTTATTGGGCCACCAGATGCTGGCGCCTGGTCCCTCACAAGCGGTGTTAATCCAATGACGTCCTTGTGGATCCTTTCGGAATGCTATGCCACCAAACCTGCCAGTCTCGAGCGGGTGGCCTGAATAGTAGAAGTCGATTGCGTAGACGCGGCCGGTCTTGAGCGTTTGCGGAAAATCGACAAAGACCGCGCCTGCTTCGCGTTGGTATTTGAGTTCGCGCCCTTGTGCGGGATTGGAGCTATTCGCTGAGGTTCCATCTAACAGAACAATTTTGTCGACCTTGAGAGCATCATGCAGGTCCAGTTGTAGGCGCGTGTCGTCCTGAAGCATGCGGAAGCGTATGGTCGTCTTGCCGCTTAGATACTTCTTTTCCGGATCGACTCTTACGTCGAGATGGTAGAAGAGCAGATCGTTGTTGGCGCGATATCGACCATAGTCACCGCGCAGAATGTCCGCGCGTGTTGGTGATGTTTGTTGTGCTGTTTGCGCCGCCAGCTGCGCGGCAGTCACAAGCAGCAGAGCGAGACTAAGCGTTAATCTACGAGCATTCACCTGAAACATAGAAGAAACTTTCCGTATTTTTTTGAATTGAATTACGCGATGATTTGGATTCGGCAACGGCGGCCATTCGTTGGATGCTCACCACTTCGGTTGCGGTACCTTGTCAGACGCTTCCTCGGGCATCTTAAGAACCTGCTCCCAACCAGACGCATCTGCGCGCATTTGCGCTGTGAGATCGTCGCGCAACTTCCGCAGCTTATCGCTCAGTTGAGATGGATAATTATTGATATTAGCAAAGCGCTGTCGCTGCTCTGAAACAAATGCTTTTTGCTTTTCAATGGAAGGTATGGCCTCGTGCTGGCCGTTTTTCCAGAAGGGAACCAGCAGGCGTTCAACTCTCGCAGCGCCTGGAATTTCTATCTCTTCGTCGTCCAGACCTGTTACGTCACCGACGAAATTCCCGCGCGCATCTATTCCGCGAAACAGTTGCAGTCGTCCCGGCAGCGTTGTTTTGTCGAGCGAGTTTGAAGCTTTCAACGTTGGTCTACCGTCGATTAGACACTGCTTGAAGATCACGCCCGCCACATTACGTACTTCGCTCGAAAGCTTTGTGCCGATGCCAAAGCCGGCAACTCCCGGAAATTCCTTCACAATGTTGCGCACTTTTTCTACATCGAGGTCGCCCGTCAGGTTTGCTCGCAAACCGTGAAGACCGTTTGCTTCAAAGAAGCGCAAACACCACTCGCCCAACTCCGCCAGGTCGCCGGAGTCGACGCGAAATCCTTTGAAGGCACGCCGGCGCGTTTCAGTGGAAGTGGCTGCCATCGCGGCATGCACCGCGCCCATGTAGACATCGATCGTGTCGAGCAGGAGCGTTGTGCCATTCGGGTTTGCATCCAGCCATCGTTCAAAGGCGACCTGCTCGAAATGCTTCGGCTTGCCGGTACGCGGTTCAATCTCAG
>JALZOO010000389.1 GCA_030913905.1 Acidobacteriota bacterium | reverse complement strand
AAAAGCGAGCCACTAAATTCTTTCTGGGACACATCGAATCCCGCCTCTTCGCATTTCTTGTAGAGCTTGGCGGAATCGCCAACGTTAATGACACCGAAAGGCTCGGCCGCTCCGACACGCAAGGCTATCTCGCCTGACGTGCCCTTGAGTTGCTCAACATGCAGCGCACCTTTCGTTGGTGCGTTGAAGATTAGTTTCAGCACGTCGGAATAAATCGACGCCGCATTCAGGCCAGACTCAACCAGAAAGGTGAACGTATTTTGAAAGAGTCGGTGACTTTGCCGGTCTAGGAGTTCGTGAGTGCCACGCGTCAGCGAATCGATTCGCTTAATATATTTCTCGGAGTCTTTCAGAAAGTCGTTCAGAAACTGAAGAATGCTGACTACGTCTGAGACGTCTCGGGTTGAAACTTCCTTGGTTACACTGCCGCCAACGAATATCCAAAGTGGCTTTTCAATTAGAAAGCGCACCAGTTCATCACGCTTGGTATCGAACAAGCGTAGCTGTTGATAAAAAGCGAGGAGACAAGCCGCGAGGTAGGTTGAACGGGCTTCACCGCTGCGGTCTTCAGCGAGATTCAGTATTCGATAATCCTTGCCGTAACCATCGTGGTAGAAATGCCGGTATGAGTAGTCGAATATGATCGCCTTGGCGTACTCGTTGGTGAGCTTTTTCTTCGCCTCGCTGGGGGCAGCAGCAACGGCCTGACTGAACGTTGCGGAGTATTCAAACGAAAAGCCATTCTCGCTGAGCTGATTGCGGCGAGCCCTAACCACATCACCAGTAGTACCTCGATGCCCTTCATCAACCAGGACAAGATTGTTGCTTAAGAAACTTTCAACGGCTACTCGCTTCTCCCCTTTCTCCTCTCCAAGCTTGTTAGTGTCGATGATCTCAATGCTATGACCGGCAAACAGACTTCCGCTTTCCGGGTTGAAAAGCTCGGCCGCCATACCCGCTTTTTGAAACTCTTCCAGGTGTTGCCGTGAAAGTCCTTCGTTCGGCGTCAGCAAAATGATGCGGTTCATCTCCCTCTCGCGCCCGTGTTTTTCCAGATAGAAGCGATACTGCAAGATGTTCACGTGCATTAAGAGTGTCTTGCCGCTCCCAGTGGCGCTCCAGACCGCGACTTTGCGTAAGTCGTCGCGCTCGTAAGCAGCTATCAGTTCCGCCGTCGCTTTATCTGAATTGAAGTCTGCTACGCGTTGATTCAGGTCCGCCAGCAGTCGGCCCTCATCGCTGAACAAGCGGTCGAGGTATATTTCGGTGAAGAGGAGTGAGAGATATTGAAAGTATTTCCACCGGATCGGTTCCCGGCGGCGCTCATTTAGACGGTGAGTGTGCTTGAAGATGTTTTCGTCGTAGGCCAACAAAATCTGACTGCTGAGTTCACCCCGCTCGAATAGTCGCTGCGTAAGTTCGTGATAAAACAGGGAGACATTGTTTTCGTCGTAGCCTTCGAGTTCTGTTTTCTTTAAGTCCTCCGAAAGCTTGGCGAAGCTCTCAACCTCAAAGAGACTCAGTATCCACTGGTTCAGCACCAGCTTTTCATTGAACCGTAGAGGCTGCTCACTCCTGTTTCGTCTTCTTGGTGTTGCCATTTGAGAATTAGACATCCGGGACATCGAACATCAGCCGGTGAAACTCCAGTTCGATTGGCCGGACCTTCCAAGTCTCATCGGCCCGGCGGAGATTCTCAAGATTGTTGTCGCCATTGACGTAGATCAAATCGAATTCGTTGTCGCCGGTCTTGTATGCCTGTTTCTTGAAAAACTGATCGAGGTCCGCGTTTGATTTTTCGGTGGTGTTGCGCCAGATGATCAGAACCTTCTCACCGTTGGGATTCATGCCTTCGACCACGCGAAAGCCGCTAATGAAATCGACGTGCCTCACCCGAAGCCCGATCAGGTAGTTGAACGTCTCGATGAGGTCCACGTTCACTGGACGCGTTTCGCCGGCGCTCCCGCCATTCGAAGCATTCAGCTTGTAGCTGAACGGATCGGCAAACTGCTCGACGTTAAGTAGGGATGCGCTGCCGCGTGTTTCCACGTCCAGCATGTAACGCAGCGTGTAGTCCTCTCGAAGCTCGTCGTGCTGTTCGAGCAAACTCGTTTGAGTTGATAGGCGACCGATATCAATGTTATTGAGCGCATCCTCGTAACTCTCCAGCTGGACTATCTTGAAGGCGTGAGACAGACCAGTGTCGGGGTTCTCAGGTTTTCCTTGTTTCCAGTTCGCAGAGTAGACCGCTTTCTTAAGTCGGCGAACTATAAGCTTCTCAAAGTATTCTGCGACTTCCGCAGTGACATATTTGCGAGACCCTTGATC
>JALZOO010000387.1 GCA_030913905.1 Acidobacteriota bacterium | reverse complement strand
GGGTTGATCTCCACGGCATACCACTTCATCCCTCATCAAGGTAACCGTAAGCTTCTCATCTACCATCGTGGTCATGACGGCGACTTTGTCGGCGGGATCGACATTATATAGTTCTTTCTGGAAAAGGGTTTTTCCGTAATGGCGTTGAGCATGCCGCTGGAAGAACCGAACAACCGGCCGGCTGTTGATCTAAAGCGCATCGGCAAGATTCATTGGGTCGCCCGGAGTCACGCCCGGTTGACTTCGCGGCAAATCGGCGCTTCAGCAAGTAAGGTCGAAACTTATTCCGCGGAGCCGCCACGCCGGACGCAAATTCAAGCTAATTTCTGATTCTAAGGTCCCTCCCCGATACACGAATAGGGCACGCGAAGAGCGGCCAGGAAATTCATGCCGGGAAATCTCTTGTAGATCGGGCGGCTCCGGTTTGTAGATGCTGCTCGCTAGCGAACACTTGAGGCGAAATGAGCATTTTGTGAGAAAACTTCACTTTTATTTTAATCCGTTTTAGAGGCGGTTCACTGACTGAACATTAAAGCGAAGCTTAATACAGCCAACATTTAACCAAAAGACGGGTCTACCTTTTAGGCTGCCTTTCTATCAGACCGTGGTGGCATGCACATTGCGAAGACAAGAATGAATATTCTCGTCGCACCTACAAAACTATGAGTACTGCAAGCGTAAGACTCGAGCGGGATTTAGGAGCTCTCGCGCCCTCGATTGCGGAGCCAAGGGGCCTGCACATATCCGAGCGGCTTCAACAAGATCACTACGATCAAATTGCCAGCGAATACGAAGCCCATTACAGCGATGCATGTAGTTTGGAATATCGCCGAAGTTTCATTTACGAGCCGATGTTTGAGGGTCTGAGTCTCACTGGAATGAAAGTGCTCGATGCCATGTGCGGGGCCGGTCAGACCACAGAATACCTGCTCCTCAACAATGCTGAGGTCACAGGGCTTGACATCTCCGAGGCAGTAATCGATTCCTTCAATGCACGCTGGGAGGATAGCTCGGCGTTTTGCCGATCACTTCTGGACTCGCGTTTACCCGGCGAATCCTACGATTGCGTTGCCATTGTGGGCGGTCTTCATCACATTCAGCCCCATGTGAGTCAAGCTATCACAGAGATTTACCGCGTGCTGAAACCCGGCGGCTACTTTTGCTTCATGGAACCTCACAGCGGATCGTTTCCTGACATCGTCCGACGATTCTGGTACAAACACGATCGGTTCTTCTCAGATAACGAAGCTTCGATTGATCTGCACATTCTTGAGCAGGAATTTGCTCCTCATTTTGTTTTTAAGAGGGTGAGGTATTTAGGCAACCTGGCCTTTTTGCTTGTTTTGAATTCTATGATCTTCAGGATTCCGCTGAGTCTCAAACCTTTGTATTCTCCATTTCTCTTGCAGCTTGAATCCTTTATCGCCAAGCTTCAGGGGAAGAAGACATCGTGTTTTGTTGTCGGTCAATGGCAGAAAAAGTAGGAGCCCTCACTCCCGTCGTTTCGATCACATGAATAAAGTCGCAATTCGCTTCATTTGGTTTGCTTTTGGAGTATCGATTGGCGTACTCGCGGTGTTTCATGATTATGTTTTGCGCCCACCTGAGGCGTCGGTCACCGCACTAACTTTCTCGGAGACCGATTCCAATCAATTGATTTCGATTCGCAGCGAAGAGGACGCCCTCGCTAGAAGGAAAGAGCTAACAAGTTTCATCTGGGGCGCCCAGGGATTTCCCGCCTCCCCCCCCGATAAGTTTGAAGAAAACATCAAGGACGAAAGATATTCCAGTCTACGCAACCTGAAGCAGATAAACAGAGTGACGATGCTTATGGAGTGGGGCTTCTCCTCCACTGGATACCACTTCATCCCCGAGCATGGTAACAACAAGCTTCTTATCTATCATCGAGGACACGACGGAGACTTTGTCGGCGGAATCGGAACCATAGACTTCTTTCTGGGGAAGGGCTTTTCTGTAATTGCGTTAAGTATGCCGCTCGAGCCTCCCAACAACAGACCAATAGTCGATCTGAAGCACATCGGGAAGATCCAAATCACTTTTCACGATCAGTTGAAATTGCTGGAAATGAAGAGCGGCGACCCGGTCCAGCTTTTTCTAACACCGGTTGCCGTTTCTTTGAATTATGCTCAGCGATTCGGGTACGACTCCGTATATATGACCGGCGTTTCGGGCGGTGGCTGGACCACTACCTTGTACGCTGCAACCGATCCGCGCATAACCCGGAGTTATCCCGTCGCAGGAACGTTGCCGCTCCATCTGAGGGAGGACCGAAAACGATCTAATACCGCACACCGATCGGCCGATTGGGGGGATTATGAGCAAACAATACCTGAGCTTTACAGAATAGCTAACTATCTTGAATTGTATGTTCTCAGTTCTTACGGACCGCAGCGAAAACAACTCCAAATCCTCAATAAGTATGACCCCTGCTGCCTGGCGGGTGATGCGTCGAAAACTTATGAAGGCGTTGTGAACCAGAGGGTTCACACGCTGGGCTCGGGTGAGTTCGCGGTCTATCTCAACACCTCTCAGAAAATACATGAATTCTCTGATGAGGCGCTTAGGATCATAGCCGAGGACGCCAACACCGTGAACATGCAAGCGCTAAAGTGATTCAGGCGACGAGGCTCTCAAGTCCGATTCGAATAATCTCCACGCCGTCCTTGTCCTCTTAGTGAATCGCCTCCAAAACCTAAAAAATTCTAAGCCTTTGATTGCGGGACTATCTCTTAGGTTCGCGCGGAATCTACGATGATGCGCAGCTATCGAAGTTCTCACGAGCGCTTAACCGACTCAACGCCTCTTGAAAACGACGCTCATTTCATCCTGGTAAACCTGCTCC
>JALZOO010000383.1 GCA_030913905.1 Acidobacteriota bacterium | reverse complement strand
CTCCTGAGTCTTCTACATCGGCCTCGCTTTGAATCTCAGCATCGACGGGGATGATGTAGTTGTGCCCTTTGGATTGCACACCATGCCCGGCATAGTAGAACAACCCGTTACCGCCGGCTTTGAGTTTTTGACCAAACTCACGAATGAGACGCTTCATTTCGCGCTGGCTGACATTGATGCCCGAGGTCACCTCAAAGCCAAGAGCCTTCAGCGTTGCCGCCATGTCGCGCGCGTCGTTTGGTGGGTTCTTCAGAGGGGGTGCGTTAATGTAACCACCGTTTCCTATCACCAAAGCGATGCGGCGTGCGTTACCGGTGCTCGGAGAATTCGTCTGCACCAACTGACGATTCGGCTCCTGTTGTGCGCGCGAATCTGTGGGAGAGCACAGCAATACGCTAACCGCGCCGAGCGTTAATATC
The DNA here is from genome assembly GCA_030913905.1 of Acidobacteriota bacterium. Lineage (GTDB taxonomy): Bacteria > Acidobacteriota > Blastocatellia > Pyrinomonadales > Pyrinomonadaceae > PSRF01. The sequence continues at coordinate 4,649 of JALZOO010000383.1, read as the reverse complement.
AGCGTTGTGATGATAGCGTTATTTATTTGTTCCGGTACAGGAAACCTGGCTTTCATTTCTAAGCCTCATTCAGAAAATCCTTACTGTTTAGTCTCGCAGACTTTTTGGAACTCCTCCCTCGGAGGCCGAAGACCTTCACCCCAAAGCAGCGTCAATCATTGACTCTTCTGACCAAGTCCTGGTCATCTCACCTTGCTCAGTGCGTCAGTCAACGAATCAGGGCCGAGCGACCACAAGCGGAGGTGCTTCTGCTTCGCGACGGTAGAAAACTCTGGGGCGTTGGACGCGTCGGTCCCTGCCCTTGTCGCCTTCGGCAAATACGATTATCTGTTCCAACAGTCGACCCTGTTTCTTCTGCTCTTTGACTTTCTCCAGTTGCATCTCCGGCACACGTGCCGTGGCAAAGTCGAGCCATTCACGCAAAAGGACCTGACCATCTTTCGGACTCGTGTCCGCGACCGCTGATTTCAGGCCCTCTTCCACTAGCGCATAGGTGAGGAACCCGTGCCCCAGCCGCGCCGCTTCGAGAGCTGCCTGGTAGCTTTGTGCTGCCGTCAGGATGTACATGCCCTTTTCATACGCGAGCTGCGCGAGGCCTTTGCTATTCATTGGCCCACGCCGCTTCTCCTCCGATTCCAGTGCTTGCCCCGAGTTACAAGCATCAATCACAAGGAGAATCCTGCCCGCATCAATCTCTTCTACGGCCAGCTCCAATTCACGGTCGGAAATACTGTGCTCCAGGATCGATTGGAGTCCCGCCTTCTTCAATGTGGTTCGCGGCCCTGCATAACCGAGGTCGTAGGGAATCAAATAAAAACGATTTTGCTGCGCGGTCCCATGTCCTGCGAAGTAGATGATCAGTGCGTCTTCAGGCTGAACTTCAGCGCGGAGTCGCTGTAGGGCACCGAGTATGTTGCTTTTGGTCGCCTCTCTGTTGGCCAGCGCAATCACCTTGACGTCGGCGTACTGACCCAACGTAGTCAACTGGCGACTCACGTCGGCAGCGAAAACTTGAGCGTCCGGAACTGCGTAACGAAGATTGTAACGAGGGTTGGCGTATTGATTCACGCCGATGGCGAGTATAAAGGCCGTGCCCGAACGCTTGAGACTGTCTGCTCCCTTCAGAGTCAGCTCCACATCAGCGCTTTTGACGCCGTCGTTATTAAACGCATAGGCCGTGAAACGATTCTCTCCCGCTATGATCTTAACCGGGACATCACCTTGGGCAGAGGTGCCGCCAACTTTTTCCAACAAATCGCCACGAAATATGCTTACCAGGGAACCATTGCGGAATAACCTCAGGTCATGCGCGCCCGCCGGAGGGTTAATGATGTCAATCTTCAGCCTCACAATTCGCTCATTAATAATAGGCCCAGCTGGCTCATCAAACAAACTCAGATACAGTTGTGGCTGACGACGATCTTTTTGTGAAATGTCCGCCGGCGCTTTGGGATGTTTATCGGCAAAGATGTCGGCGAGCAGTCCGGGATAGTAGAAGTCGTTGAAGAAAACTTCGACGGGGGCATGGTTGAAAGTATCGTTATTAAATCGCCAGATGATTTTCTTCCAAGCGAGGGGTGAGCCGTCAAAGAGTCCATCGGGCGTGACGACAATCCAATCGTGGTCATCAAATGAGATGAGGGTGGCTAGCTCTTTGCCGGAACTGATTTCCCATACCTTGATGCTCGCATCGTAACTCCCACTCACTAAAAATTTATTGTCCAGACTATAGTCGAGATCACCGATGGAAGCCGCATGCGCCCTGAGCGTATGTAACTCCGCCCCGCTCACAACATCCCATATCCGGATGGTGCCGTCATCGTTGCCGCTGGCGATAGTCTTCCCATCGCGACTAAAGACTACTGGTTGGAACAGGTAAGAACCATTTCCTACGACTGGGTTGCTGAGAGTACGCAAGGCAGCGCCGGTCGTAACATCCCAAAGCTTGATTGCGTTGTGATCAACTCCAGCGAGCGTCTTGCTGTCACGACTGAAAGTAAACGTGATGAAATCAACAGAATTCCCGGCGAGAGTCGGCAACTGTGCACCGCTCGAAACATTCCACAGCTCGATGGATCCTCCTGTATTGCTGCCATTGGCGACAATACTGCTGTCAGGGCTAAAGGCAATTCGGTAGGTATTCGTGGAGTGTGGTCTGATAGTACGGAGTTCTTTGCCTGACGCGACCTCAATTAACTTGATTGTGTTATCGGTGATACGCGCCAGTGTTCTGCCGTCCGGACTGAGCTGTCCTGAGTAGACAGAGTCCGCAGGCCTTGCGACAGTGCTCATCGTGCCGGTCGAGATATCCAAGACCCTCGAAATTGCCTTACCGCCCTCATCGGTGAGAGTCTTTCCATCTGGACTAAACGCGACCGAGGTGGTGGTTGAATGTTCTTTGAGCGTGTCCAATTCTAACCCGATCGCGACGTTCCAGATCTTGATGGTGTGGTCGGTACTGGCACTCGCAAGGATCTTCCCATCAGAACTAAATGCGACAGAGGTAACCGAGGAAGTATGTCCGTTGAAATTGCGCAATACTGAGCCGCTTGCGACATCCCAAAGGGTAACGGTTGCGTCATAACTTCCGCTGACGAGGGCTTTCCCATCAGGACTGAAGGCGACTGAGTTTACAAACGCGACCGGGCGCGACATATTCTGGCCAGGCACGACCGGCCACTTGTTAAGCTTGCGCAACGCGGCGCCGGTCGCGACATCCCACAGCGTGATGGTGGAGTCGGCACTGCCGGTAGCAAGAGTCTTTCCATCAGCACTAAATACGCTTGTCGAGACATCGCTGATGCCGCTTTTCAAGGTACGTAACTTGGTGCCCGTCGCCACATCCCATAGTGTGGCAACTCCACCTCCAAGAGCAGTCTCGTCAGCGTTTTCATAATCCTGGCTTCCGCTGGCGACAGTTTTGCCATCAGGACTGAAGGCCACCGAGTAGAGCATGAACGAATTGGTTTTGATCGTGCGCAACTCGGTTCCGCTACCGACATCCCAGAGCCTGACCGTTTTGTCCCCTACGCTGACGAGAGTCTTCCCATCAGGACTGAACGCGAGGGCGTTAACATAAGCCGTGTGGCCTTTAAGAAGGCGCACTGTTCCAGTCGCGACATCCCACAGCTTGACCGTTCGGTCTTGACTCCCCGTAGCAAGAGTCCGGCTATCAGGACTGAATACGACGACATTTTTGAAGTTTGTGAGGAGGGAAAAGAGAAAGGTGCCGTGTCCTTTAAAACTGCGCAACTCTGCGCCCGTAGCGGCATCCCAAAGTTTGATGACGTCGTCATGACCCGCGCTGGCGAGAAGCCTGCCGTCAGGACTGAAGACGACTGAGTCGACAGCAGAAGAATGTCCAGTCTGCACGGATAACTCCGGCTTCTGTGCCGAGCCCACTCCACTGGTGAATAACAAGATGCCAAAGAACAGTAAACGCTTTATATCGATGATTGCCTCTACTTTCTACTTACCCGAAAATTTCCGAGTGATCTACTTTTCGCGCCGACTCTCAAGCAGGGCGATGGATGAGGGAAACAAGACCAGCTATGCATTGCTTAGGACGTCAGAATCGCTGTAACCGCGGGCGAACGTTTTCTCTTATCGCTTGACCGAGAGACGATAGATAAGCTTGATAATCGTCGACGGTATGACCCCGTCCTCGGTGCAGGCGGCTACGTTAACAACCATGTTGCCTTGTTGCACCTTCTGCAAGGTTGAGGTCGAAGGGAAGAGATTGAATGTTTTATTCCCGGGCTTACCGTTGCCCTCAGCAAAAGCTCCTTTTAGGAAGGCGATAGAACATTGATTTTGGTAGTTGGCGATTCTCGAGTCTGCTAAACCAGAGAAAGCCGCCCGATAGACGGTCTTGCCTGACTGAAGTGTCACTGCGTCCGCCGCTATCCCAACCACCACATCATCGAATGCATGGCCGAAAAGCGGCTCTCTAAGTCTCTTCACGGGAAGGTTTATCGATTGACCCAGGAGTATGGCTCGTTCGAGATGGAGCACTGCGTTATCGGCGTCTTTTTTGACCAAAAGAGCGAGCCCCATATAGGCGTGTGCCTCAGCACTGTTAGGCGTCGCCTCAAGAAAGCGACCGGCTACGCGGATTGTTTCGTCATACATGCTGCTCTTGTAACTGAGTTCAATGTCCCTGAGCGTCACTGGACCGGTCGGCTGCAAGCCGGCATTGGTGCCAGGCGCTCTGCCGGAGGCCTTTGCTTCCAGCGACGAGATTCGGTTGTTTGCCAATTCGACGAAGAGTCCCTGTGGGAATTTCGTGACGTAGGTGCGGAAGTCTGAAGGGTTCTGGCTGTCCTTGATCGCGTTCCAGTAGATCATTTCGGGCGACTCACCGCTGGGCGAGTTACCCGACGGCCGCACCAGGTTGGCTCGTGACTTTGCCAGCGCCGCAAACTGACCGTCCGGATATTTGTCCAGATAACTCTTGTAGTCATCGGGGTTGCTGCTGTTCTTGATTGTCTCCCAAAACGAGAGCTCCATCGCCGCCGGATCCACCACAGCAATGTTTGGAGTACTACTGTCAGCCGCCATGGAAGCTGAGTTGGTCACCGCTAGCACCAGCTCTTCAGCCCGGTAGCCTTCGATAATTGCAAAAGGCCTTTGCTGTTTGGTCGAGCCGA
>JALZOO010000369.1 GCA_030913905.1 Acidobacteriota bacterium | reverse complement strand
AGCTACAGATAAGTGCAGCCAGCAATGCGCCGCGCTTGGGAATGTCGTCGATTACGATGTGCTCGTGGGTCGCGTGGGCACCGTCGCCTTCGATTCCGAGACCGTCAAGGACTGCTGCGCCGGCGGCCGCTGCAAAGTTTCCATCCGACGCTCCGCCGACTTGCGCTTCACCTAAATCGAAATTGAGCTGACGCGCTACGGCCTTCGCTCGTTCATAAAGCTGGACAACTCTTTCATTGCGTTCGAGTGGTGGACGGTTGATTCCGCCCTTCACGGTGAGTTTCACGCCCTCATCAAAGGAGCGCAGCCCGCGGATCTCTCGTTCGATACGCGCCGCTTCTTCCGACGTGCTAAAGCGAACGTCGATCTCAGCGCGTGCTAGCGCCGGAACGACATTGGAAAGCGTGCCCCCATTAATCACTCCAACGTTTACACTGATTCCGCTCGCAGATCCGTTGAGCGAATGTAGTTGAACCGTCTGCCGCGCTAATTCGAGAATCGCGCTGGCTCCTTTCTCGGGTTCCAGGCCCGCGTGGGCTGCGCGTCCGAGCGCTTCGATTGTGAAAATTCCAGTGCCTTTGCGACCGGTCTTCACGCGACCACCGCTTGCGGGGGGTTCAAGCACCAGCACGGCTTCTGCGTTGCGCGCTTCCGACTCGACAAGTTGCTTCCCACTCAAGCTGCCGGTTTCCTCGTCACAGGTCAGAAGCAAAACTACTGGACGCTTCGGCGAAACGTTCGTTTCAGAAAGCGCCCGGATGACTTCGAGAGCCAGCGCGCAGTTTGCCTTCATATCAAACACGCCCGGCCCATAAGCCTTCCCTCGCTCCACCCGCCAGGGGCGTTGCTGCAAAGAACCGCGAGGATGGACTGTGTCCGTGTGCCCGAGAATAACAATTGGCCGTGACTCGGGTGCATCGGCAAATGCAGTCAGGCGGAAATGTTCTCCATAGTTCTGGGCCGGCAGCCGTTCAATTTTCACTCCACCGATTGTTTCCGCAGCCCGAGTAAGGATGGCCACTACGGATTTGCTTCCGGCTTCATCACCCGACGGCGATTCTTCTTCGACCAAGGCGCGGACGAGGGTTAGAAGGTTTTCCTGATGATTCAGAAAGTAATTGTGCAGAGCGGTCAGGTTTGCAGGCGAGACTTCCATGTTAGGTGATGACATCTGTTCTAACGGTTAGTTTCTCCACTCGAGGGACGTTGACGTCGAATCCGATACCAGGCTGATTAGGCGGGGTAATAAACCCTTCGGCTGACACAGTGACTGGCGGTTCAATGATGTCCTCGTGCCAGTAGCGAGCGCTCGCTGATACATCGCCCGGCAAGGTGAAACCCGCGAGAGTGGACATTGCAATGTTATGCGCGCGACCGATACCGGATTCAAGCATTCCGCCACACCATACAGGAATCTTGTTTTCACGACACACTCGCTCCACTTCTTTCGCCTGCGCGTGCCCGCCGACGCGTCCAAGCTTCACATTCACAATTCGACAGGAACCGAGGTCAATCGCATGGTTTGCGTCGGCGCTCGAGCGAATAGACTCGTCCAAACAAATAGGCGTCGCAATCTGCTTTTGGAGTTCGGCATGCTCAAACAAATCGTCATGCGCGAGCGGCTGTTCGATCATCATCAACCCAAACTGATCCAACTCCTTGAAAAGCGCAACGTCAGCTAGCGTATACGCTGAATTTGCATCAGCCGTTAGCAGAATGTCTGGCCAACGCTCGCGCACTTTCTTGATAATTTGAAGATCCCAGCCGGGTTTTATCTTGATCTTTATGCGTTGGTAACCGGAGACAAGTTCCTTCTCGATCTTCTCCAATAGCTCTTCTGGCGTGGTTTGGATGCCGATGGAAACTCCGCAAGGAATTTCCGAGCGAACGCCTCCCAGATGTTTCCAAAGCGGCAGGTTGAGTTGCTTCGATTCAAGATCCCAAAAGGCAGTTTCAATCGCAGCCTTCGCCATACGGTGTCCGCGCACGAGTCTCATCAGGTTCCAGATGCCCGCGGCGTTTTCCACCTGTTTGCCAATAACCATCGGCGCAAGAAAAGCCTTAATCGTGGGCCAGGCAGTCTCTGTCCATTCTTCGCTGTAGAAGGGCCCTTCTCCAGCGGTACATTCACCCCAGCCTTCAGCGCCGTCGTTATCAATCACGCGGACAAGCACAATCCGCCGTTCAGTGGTGCGGCCAAAACTGGTTTCGAAGGGATGGACTAACGGAAGGCGGATTTCGCGCAGCTCGACTGACGATATGATCACGAACAAAAAACCCCATGCAAGAAATTAGACAACTTGGAAGTGCAGGCAATTATGCCCACCGGCTTCCGGTTTGTCAGCCTTACCACGCGATCCTCTCGGTCCCAATAACCCGTTCGCGCCTGCCCCTTAGCTTTCAGGACCTTGATACAACCTTCCACGAACACACACGAAATCACACGAAAATAGAGCCTAGTGTTGGTTCGTGTCATTTAGTGGATCGTACGTGTCTTTTTGTTAGGGAATAACGCAGTGACGCTACTTCGCTTAAAGTTTCTTGAAGGGGCATGTTTCTGGGCGGCAATTCCATAAGAAGGTGATGCAAGAAACTCAGCATCTTACCTTGACCCCATGCAAAAATACTGTTAAAAACCTACTCACTTCCTAGGGTTGTCTTCTGATTTTCCCCGGATAAAAGTGCGGAATATTTCTTGAACTGTTTTGAAAGGACCTTTGTATGCCTAACACCCCCCGCTTCACTTCGCGCACCCGTGTGTTTATTACCCTACTTTCTCTTTCGCTTGCTTTCCTAATTACATATCAATTCTATTTCGCCACGCGCGTCCAAGCTGTATCAACCTCAGTGGTTATCAGCCAGATTTACGGTGGCGGCGGTAATACAGGCGCGCAGTACCAAAACGATTTCGTCGAACTCTTTAACCGTGGGAACTCGACGGTTTCATTGAGCGGATGGTCGGTCGGATACGCCAGCGCTGCCGGCACTGGCAACTTTGCTACAGCGCCAATAAGCGGATCAATTGCGCCGGGCCAGTATTATCTAGTCAAATTAGGGCCGACTGGCGTGGTCGGAGCTCCTCTTCCCACAGCTGATACCACTGGTTCGACCAGCATTAACATGAGCGGCACGGCTGGCAAGGTAGTCGTGGCCAGTACAACGACGCTCGCATGTAATGGCGGTTCTACACCTTGTTCAGCGGCACAA
>JALZOO010000348.1 GCA_030913905.1 Acidobacteriota bacterium | reverse complement strand
CCCCAAAAAGGGGAGGAGATGAAACAAGGGGCTCGAACTAAAAAAGGAGGCGCAGAAGCGCCTCCTACAAGCGGTTGCTTGTAGTCAAGCCCGGCTCGCCAATCATTGACGTGGAGATCGTGTCCTTAGCGGGTCACTTGCAGTGGGCGATGCAGTGCCGGTATTCACCCAGACACCGTCGCTCGTCGCCCTTGTTTCTTGCGTTGACAAAACAATCCCTATGAAGCTGCTCGCAAATGGCGCGACACGCCGGATCAAGTGGGCGCTGTGACGACGTTGCGGAATCTGTGGAAACTCGAGTCCCAAAACCCATGAGCAGAATGAGGGTTGGGAAGAGAAGAAACCGAAGGCATTTTTTCATGAGGTCCTCCGTGAAACTGTTGTGGAAATGCCAGGCGAAGTTCTAGATGGCGGGACAATAGACCTGTCGCCGTATTAAGTCAATTGTTATGAGGGCGGGTTCGACAACTTGCAAAAGCGACGCTTGGGGTCTGACGCGCAAGCGTCGCTTTCCTTGTCACTGGATTTAGGACTTATCGTCGGGCGGAATAACTAGTTGCTGGCCTACCTGGATCATGTCCGGGTCGCGAAGTTTGTCGCGGTTCACATAAAAGATCCGCATGTACTCGTTCGCGTTCCCATAAAACTGCTTGCTGATTTTCGACAGATTGTCGCCCGATTTAACGGTGTACGTCTGTCCACCCTCAACCTGGCCCCCAGCACCGGCCGTGGCAGCCATCGCACGACGCTCGTCGACACTTATGTCGGCTGTGACGTCATCGCCACTTGGGTTCATCAGTTTGATTTGATTCCAGAACTTGTTCTTAGCGTCCTCTGATGGTGCGACGCCATTTATGTAGAGCTTGTTATCCTGGACATGAAGGTTCTGAAATTGAATATGCTCCTGGTCAGCCATATTCAGCGCCGACTGGTATTTGGATTTCAGTTCGTTAAAACGCTGCTGCGCCCCCTGTTGCTGTTCGGATTCCGCTGCGCCGCGGCCGAACATTTTGTCAAACAATCCCATAACACTTGCCCCTTTCGATGAATCGTATTTCAAAACTTTTAGGAGAGTCTGCGTTATGCGCTGCAACGACCGTACCGAAGGAGATGCTGGAAGTATTCACATGGAAAGTGCGGTATTTGGCGGTGGTGAAGAGGGCGTAGTTGTTGTAGTTGTAGGAAAGTAACCAGTGGAGTGTACAAAACCGTACGGTCACCGTACCGCCTAGCGCTGAGCGAGAATTTCGCTGCTCATCTCGTGAACCGCATCGACGAGCGCGAGAACACTCTCAACCGGCGTGTCAGGCAAAATGCCGTGACCGAGATTGAAGATGTGTCCGGGTCTTCCATCGGCCTGCTGCAGAATCTTTCGCGCTTGCACGCGTAATCGATCGTGACGTGCGAAAAGAGCCACCGGATCAAGATTACCCATGATGCCGACGTCATGACCAACACGTTGCCAACCTTGATCGAGCGGAACGCGCCAGTCGAGTCCAATTACATCGCCGCCCGCCTCTCTCATCAGTTCGAGCAGTGCGGCGGTTCCGGTACCAAAATGTATGACCGGAGTTCCTTTTTCAATTTCCTGGATCACGTGTTGGGTATGAGGCAGGACGTATTCACGATAATCATCGGGACTAAGTGTTCCAACCCACGAATCAAATAACTGCACTGCCTGAGTTCCGGCCGCGATTTGAGCGTTGAGATATTTGATCAACGCCCGAGAAAGCAGGGACATCATTGCGTGCCACGAGCCACTGTCGTTGTACATGAGCGACTTCGTGTGAACGTAATTTCTCGATGCGCCGCCCTCGATAATGTATGAAGCAAGCGTAAACGGCGCGCCGGAAAATCCGATTAGCGGCAAACCGTCCGGCAGAGCCAGCCGGGTTTGGCGAATCGCTTCTAAGACAAAATTCAAAGCACCGGCGTCTTCAAGTTCGCGTAGACGGTTGACGTCGCCAGCCGAACGAACCGGATTGTGAATAACCGGACCTTCGCCTTTGCTGAATTCCAGTTGTAATCCCAATGGTTCGACGATAAGCAGGATGTCGGCAAAAATAATTGCGGCGTCCACTCCCAAGCGTTCCGCTGCCGTGACAGTGACCTCTGCCGCGAGAGATGGCGTTTTGCACAACTCAAGAAACCCCACTCGTCCTCTGACCTCCCGGTACTCCGGCATGTAACGCCCGGCCTGACGCATCAGCCAGATGGGAGTGTACGGAACGGCCTCTCGCCGACAGGCGCGCATGAAAATACTATCGCGCAAGCTCTCCGCGACCTTAGGTTGTGCGGGTGTCAAATCAGCGGTCGCAGCAGCCCCAATAGAATTCTGGAACTTTGTCTTTTCCGGTCCGTTCATACCTTGTCTAGCGGTGTGATTAGTTCAAGCCCCTCGGGTTTTCGGTCAGTCGAAAAATTCAGATTACATGAAACCGAAACGTGTCGGTAGCGAGCGACGTAATTAAGAGACGCGCTAAATCTAAAAGATCTAGCGCTTTCTCGTTGGTTGTCCCCCAGGTTTGATAGACGTTTTGAGCAACCATTTTCGAACTCGGCGGTTCTAAATGTGCCCACACGTCGGGAACATAGCACTGTTGAGGGCACCGACGTTTTATTCCAGTAATCACGTTAACACCAGGTCATAACAGTACGTCCTTATCAATGGTTCGAAACTGAAGCTGGCATAAGGTAGCTGTACACAACTTCCATAATGAGTCGATTCATACTTGGCGCTGCACTCTTTTTTATTGTCGGGCCGGCATCGCTGGTTCAAACTACAGCCGTAACGCCGCCCGCCGCGACGGTCACTCCCGCGCCTTCACCGGCAGTTGCTTCGCCTCCGGCGTCAACTCCCTCGGGCAGTCCTGCTCCAAGCGATAAGTCTCCAACAGCAACCGCTCCTGCAGCAAAGTCCGCAATTGTTCTGCCTCCGGAAAAAGCAAACCCGGTTACGATCCCACGTTTTGATAAAGCTCCGGTTATCGATGGCAAGCTGGATGAACCAATTTGGCTGACCGCAGCGGTATTGAAAGACTTCTATCAGATCGATCCTGGTGACAATAAGCCACCTTCCAAACCTACCGAGGTTCTACTCGGTTACGACGCAAAGTTTCTTTACATTGCTTTCCGCGCATTTGATGAACCAGACAAAATCCGTTCGACGGTGGCCAAGCGCGACAACATTTTCCAGGACGATCACGTAGGCTTCTTTCTCGACACCTTCAACGATCAGCGTAAGGCTTTTGAAATATTTTTCAATCCGCTGGGAATCCAGGGCGACGGAATCCTGACCGAGGGACGTGGCGAAGACTTCAGTGTTGACCTCTTGCTTGATTCAAAAGGGACGATTGGCGACAACGGATATTTTGTAGAGATCGCAATTCCTTTTAAATCTCTTCGCTATGAAGCGGGCAAAGGCAAGCTTTGGGGCGCGCACTTCTTCCGACGCATTCAAAGATTCGAACGCGAGCTCGACTCGTGGATGCCGTTTACTCGAGGCGTCTCCGGCAATATGAATCAGGCCGGTCATCTTACGGGGCTCGAAGGGATCTCGGTCGAAAAGACGATTGAATTAATCCCGAGCTTGACCGTATCGGAAAGTGGAAAATTTGTTCGTTCATTCACGCCGCCGATCGGCGCGCCGGATCCAGGTCGAATAGTTAACGAGCCAGTCACACTCGATCCAGGTCTGACAGCGAAGTTCACGCCTAGTTCCGCGCTGACCCTCGACCTCGCCATCAATCCCGACTTCGCGCAGGTTGAAGCCGACCAGATCGTGGTCACCGCGAACCAACGTTTCCCGATCTTCTTTGCGGAGAAGCGGCCGTTTTTCCTTGAAGGCATCGACATTTTCCAAACACCTATTACTGCGGTTCATACTCGCGCGATAGTAGATCCCGAGGTGGCGGTGAAACTAACAGGTAAGAGAGGTCGAAACACCTTCGGAATAATGGCGGCGAGTGATAACGGTCCGGGAAGTTTTGTTGGAGACGAGCGCCTCAATCCAAACAATTTCAGGTTTTTGGACAAGAACGCTTACATCGGCGTGCTGCGCCTGAAGCGCGATATAGGTAAAGAAAACTCGATTGGGTTATTGGCAACCAGCTACAACTTCATCGAGAAGCATAACCAGTTGCTTTCGCTCGACGGCCGCTTTCGCTTAAACAAACAGTCTACAGTTTCCTTCCAAACTCTCGGCACGTCATCGAGAAACTTTTTCTTTAACCCCGACGACGGCATTAACAGATATCGAACCGGCAACGGCTTTGGCTATTCTTTTAACTACGACAGGGGAGGCAGAAACTGGGGTTGGGAGTTTGGCGGCGAGGGCTTCACGAGGGACTACCGCGCCGACGTTGGTTTCATTCAGCGCACCAACTCAAACTTCCAGTATGGGTCTGTCCGTTACAATTCCGAGAACACGCCGAAGAGTTTCGTCAAGTCGTATCACATACATAACTTCACTCACATCCACTACAACTGGCAGCGTCAGATGTATACCTGGGAGGCGGAGAACCTGATTGAGCTGGCTTTGCCGCGCAGTAGTTGGTTTGGCGTCTGGTGGGAACCAGGTTATGAGCGGCTTTTCGATAATGAGTTTGGTTCAACTCGAGAGGCACGTCCGTGTAATCCTTTCGCCGTCGCAAACAAGTGCACATTTTTCGGAGCGGACAACGAGCGTTCGTCAAACAAGCAGCACCTTTCAGTTTACGGCGGATCTAACTACAGCAAAAAGGTCCAGTTTAATGCGCAGACGATCTTTCGCTTTGGTCACTTTGATCTCGACTTCGGCAATGGGCGTAAGTATCCGCGCGTTAGTCCTGCTGCGTTGCTTCTGGGCCAGAACGCACCGCTTGATCCAGGGCGAGGAAACCTGTTTCAGTTTTCCGGCGGTATTACTTATCAACCGACAAATGAACTCCGGACGTCATTCAGCTTAACGAAACAGCGACTGGTGCGAAACGATACCGGCTTAGTAGCGTTCGACATCAACATCCTCAACGCCCGAGCGACATACCAATTTAGCAAGGCCACTTTCGCACGCTTGATTTTTGACTACAACACCCTCAACTCGCGAGTGCGCACGCAGGCACTCGTCGGTTACACGCCAAGTCCTGGAACTTCCTTTTATGTCGGTTACAACGACGACATGAATTACAACAGTCCCAATCCCTTCACGGCCGATCTCGTGCCAGGCTTCCGTCGCAACAGCCGCACCTTCTTCATCAAAGCGTCGTACCTGATACGAAGAAGCTTTGGTGGATAAGCCCCGGAAGAACCATCCAAATCAAAGCCAGCAACGGTAGCGGTCGTTTGCACTCATGTCTTTGGAGTGCGGCGACCTGTCGCCGCTTTCTTCTGTTCGTGAACGGTCGGTGAAAAAAAGCGCCGTCAAGCCGGCGCACTCCAAGCAGTTGAGTTTATCCCTTCCTGACCCGTTCATGGGATACGTTCGCCGCATGTTAAACTAATTAGATTCCACTAAGCTGGTCCCCCAGTCGGCAGAGTTTTATCAGGATTTGGTGAAATGTTTAGTATCCCGCAATTCTGTTTTCGTTTTCCTTTCAGCTGCCGAGCCAGCCTCCTTCTGCTCTTACTCCCCCTGATGTTCGGCGCTGCATGCAAGAGCGACTACCCAGCCTCGCAGCGACAAGGTCGTCCGGGCGACGCTAAAGCGCCACGCCAGGTAAAGACCGCGCAGGTCGAACAGACGCCATTTGGCGAAGCTGTGACTGTGAACGGAACTCTTGCGGCTTTCGATCAAACAGTGGCCAGCGTCAAGGTTCCCGGACGTCTGCGCACCATCACCGTAGATCTTGGAAGTGTTGTCCGTCGCGGACAGCTTATCGGACAGGTTGAGCCACAGGATTACAACCTGCGGTTGCAACAGGCGGAAGCTTCTTTGGCCCAGGCACGCGCACGCGTTGGGCTGTCGCCGGATGGCAAGGACGACCGCGTGAATCCCGAGCAGACCGGCACAGTCAGGCAGGCCCGCGCCGTACTTGATGAAGCGCGTGTTAGCCGCGATCGCTCGGCCAGACTTGTCGAACAGGGCGTAGTGTCTCGGTCGGAGTTCGATTCAGTCGATGCCGCGTACAAGGTGGCGTTGAGCCGCTATCAGGACGCAATCGAGGAGATCCGCAATCGGCAGGCGCTAGTATCTCAACGACGTTCGGAAGTGGCCTTGGCCCGCCAACAACTTTCAGACACTGCCGTCTATGCACCGATGGATGGAATCGTGCAGGAAAAACGCGCTAGCGTCGGTGAGTATCTCGCCGCCGGAGCTCCAGTGGTTAACATCGTGCGAATGGATCCGTTGCGGTTACGTGCTGAAGTGCCCGAGCGTGAGGCAACTAACGTCCGTTCCGGCCAGAATGTACGAGTCACGGTGGATGGCGACTCCAGTATATATGTCGGACAAATCATGCGCTTGAGTCCGGTCATCGCGCAGCAAACGAGAATGCTGCTGGTGGAAGCGGACGTGCGCAACAACGGCAGGTTGCGCCCGGGCGCCTTCGCCCGAGCCGAGATAGTTACTGACGATGCGAAGATGGCGGTTACGGTGCCAACGAATTCCGTCGTTACCTTCGCCGGCATCGAGAAGGTGATAGTGGTCCAAAACGGCAAGGCGTTGGAGAAACCGGTGACCACCGGCAGGCGCAACGGAGAATGGACAGAAATAGTTGCCGGGGTGAATGTTGGCGATCAAGTTGTGGTCGATCCGGGCAACCTGCAGTCAGGTCAGGCAGTCGAAGTGGTGCAATAAACAGACGGAATGCAAAAGCTAGCTGAAATCTGTATCCGCCGGCCGGTCTTCGCGACGATGATCGTGCTCTCGTTGGTCGTAGTCGGCGCAGCGAGCTTCTTCCGTCTTGGTGTGGATCGGTTTCCCTCCGTTGATCTTCCTACCGTAAGCATTCGAACGGGTCTCCCAGGCGGAGCCCCTGAAGAAGTCGAATCCCTGATCACGCAGCAGGTTGAAGAAGTCGTAAATACAGTCGATGGCATAGACGAGCTGCGGTCGATTTCAGGCCAGGGCACTTCGATTGTTATCGCCACATTTAAACTCGACCGGGACCTCGAAACAGCCGCCCAGGACGTACGGGACCGCGTCAGCACGTTAGGTCGACGCTTGCCCGAAGACGCGACGCCTCCGGTAGTGCAGAAGTTTGATAACGACAGCACACCCGTCATTACGATTTCCCTAACCGCAGACCGGTCGATTCGCGAACTGACTGAGCTGGCGGACAAGACGGTCCGCGTGCAACTCGAACGCGTCGGCGGGGTTGGAGAAGTCAGGATAGTTGGCGGACTTGAGCGGGCCATCAATATCTGGGTGGACGCTGACCGGCTCGCTGCCTACCAGATTCCGATTGTCACCGTTAGCCAGGCGCTTGACCGGCAAAACGCCGACGTACCTGGTGGAAACGTCGATACCGGTCGCGAAGAACTGGTCTTGAGAACCCTCGGCCGCTATCTCGACCCGAAGAGTTTTGAAGATCTGGTCGTGGCAAATATCAATGGCTCGCCGGTGCGGCTGCGAGATGTCGGCAGAGTTGAAGACGGCACGAAGGAACAGCGATCGCTATCTCGACTGAATGGTGTGCCGACCGTTTCTCTTGAGGTCAGGCGCCAGTCAGGCGCGAATACCATTGAAGTTATTGACGGCATAAAGAGAGAACTGCCGCGGGTTACTAGTCAACTTCCGGGCGACGTCAAGTTGGAGATCATCCGGGATCAATCCCGTTATATTGAGTCGGCGCTTCACGAGATCGAGACGCACCTAATACTAGGCGCCATATTCGCGAGCCTGGTTGTGTTTTTCTTCATGCGCTCGTGGCGGTCGACCCTGATCGCCGCGGTCGCCATTCCTTGTTCGGTTATCTCCACCTTCGGCATGATGCGGTTGCTCGACTTCACGCTCAACAGCGTGACGATGCTTGCGCTGGTGTTGATGGTCGGCGTGGTTATCGACGACGCGATTGTGGTGTTGGAAAACATCTTTCGCTTCATTGAAGAGAAACGGATGGAGGCAAAGGAGGCCGCGAAAGAAGCAACGCGGGACATCGGGCTCGCCGTGCTGGCCACCACCCTGTCGCTGGTCGTTATCTTTCTGCCCGTCTCATTCATGTCATCAATTTCTGGTCGCTTCCTCTATCAGTTTGGTATCACTGCGGCCGTAGCGATCCTGGTCAGCTTACTCGTCTCGTTTACCTTAACGCCGATGATGAGTTCGCGCTTGATTCATGTGGACGACGCAAAGGGAGGACATGGCACGCCGGCCTCACGTCGCGGCTTTTACCGATGGATCGATGCGGGCTACATGCGCTTGCTGGCTTTCGCGATGCGACATCGCCTGGCCGTCGCCGCGGTTGCCGCGATAGTCATATTTAGCAGCATCCCGCTCTACCGTACAGTCAAACAGGAGTTCATTCCGACTAACGTAGACGAGGCGGAGTTTGAGGTAAACATCAACGGCCCGGAGGGTACAAACCTCACGGCCATGAACGAAGGGATGCAGGTAATCGAGAAGGAGATTCTGTCGACCCCGGGTGTGCGCCTGGTGCTATCGAATGTTGGCGGCTCATTCTTGGGCGGAGTGAACCAGGGCGGTGCCTATGTTCGCATCGCACCTCATGAGGAGAGGACGTTCTCGCTTTCGCGGCTGTGGAGGGAAACAACACAGGGAAATCCGCTGAAGGCCTTTCGCGGGAATTATTCGCAGCAGGACGTGATGCAGGAAGTGCGCAGCCGTTTGCGGAAATATGCGCCGTTGCGCGCCGGCGTACGCAATGCCCCATCGTTCAATTTTGGCGCCGGCGGGCGGTTTGATATCGACTTCGTACTTCGCGGTCCTGACATAAAGGCCCTCTCAGACTACGCGGACGAACTGGTGAAGCGCTCGGAAAAGATTGGCGGGATTGTCGATGCCGACACGTCTTTGAAACTCAACAAACCTGAGCTGCGCGTGGAGATCGATCGCGAACGCGCAGCGGATTTAGGCGTCGACACTTCCGACATCGCGACCAGTTTGCGCGTCATGGTCGGCGGCGATGAAGAGGCTTCGCGTTTTCGCGATGAGCAGGTCAATGAAGACTACGACGTTCAGTTGCGACTGATTCAGGCTGATCGAAGCGATGTTGGTGCAATTAGCCGTCTGTACGTGCCGTCCTCACGTGGGGGTCTGATACGCCTCGACAACCTGGTGAAAATTAAACGCGACACCAGTCCATCGCGAATCGACCGTCTGGACCGCGAACGACAGGTATCTATGCGCGCTTCGGTTGCGCCTGGCTTTGCGCTCGCGGATCGCATCGATGCACTCCGAAAGATTGTCGCTGATATGAATCTGCCGGCCGCCTACACTACGACAGTCTCAGGTCGTGCTCGGGAACTGGAGAGAACGTTTGGCGAGTTTATCTGGGCGTTCATTCTGTCGATCATTTTCATGTACATGATCCTGGCCTCTCAGTTTGAGAGCACCATACATCCGCTGACGATTCTACTCAGTCTGCCGCTTTCAGTACCTTTCGCGTTGCTATCGTTATGGGCCACCGGTGACACGTTGAACCTTTACTCTGCGCTGGGCATTTTGGTTCTATTCGGAGTGGTGAAGAAGAACTCCATTCTCCAGATTGACCACATGAACAGTTTACGCTCGCGCGGCGTGGAGCGTTTGGAAGCTATCATGCAAGGGAACCGGGATCGTTTGCGGCCTATTTTGATGACAACCCTGGCGCTGGTGGCGAGTATGCTGCCATTGGCTTTGGGAACCGGTCCGGGCGCCGAGGAAAGGCGCTCGATTGCCGTGGTTGTCATCGGCGGCCAGACGCTTTCGCTGTTGCTGACCTTGATAGCTACGCCCGTAGTTTATTCCTTGTTTGATGATCTGCGTCACACAGCACGCTGGCGCAAGGTGTCCGCAGCTATTCCTGCCGTACGCGCTGCTTTCACCAGACCCAGGCGTCGACCCGAGGCAATTCCCGTTAAGGCTGCTGCGGAGGTGCGTAATCCCCATGAAGACGAGCGCGAACACATCGGCGCCGGAGTTAGCGGCGATTAAGTCGCCGTTTTTACCCTCTTACCTTGTATCTCTATTAGCCGCTGACATATACTCCTTAGTAAGTTAGTCACCGCCCCGACTAACGTATTCAAACCCGGCGGCTCGAGAGCCGCTGCCCCATTAATCCTCGCGGAAACAAGAGTCCTGTTCGTTTACCCGCCCTATTAACTTCATTTTGTTTCACGCGCCGCAGTGGTAAAGACAAACCGCCACCGTCTGCACTGCTGGAACGGAGCAACCTTCATGACCGCCTCTTCCGAATTAGCATCAGAATTTTATGACTCTTCGTTGCCGCCCGGCACAGTATTGCAGGGCCGCTACGAAATCGTGCGGCAACTGGGCCGTGGCGGTATGGGCGCAGTGTACGAGGCCGCCGATCAGCGGCTGGGCATAACGATCGCGCTGAAAGAGACGCTCTCGTCCGAGCCGTCGATGCGCAAGCAATTTGAGCACGAGGCCCGACTGCTTGCGAGCATGCAACATCCGGCATTGCCGCGCGTCAGCGATCACTTCTTAGAAGGGAATCGCGCGTTTTTGGTAATGCAGTTTATTGGCGGTGTCGATCTGGCGCGAATCATTGCTCAGCAACCGGGGCCCTTTCCACGCGATCAGGTGATTGCCTGGGCCGACCAACTGCTCGATGCCCTGATCTACCTCCACTCGCATGATCGTCAGGTCATTCACCGTGACATCAAACCGCACAACCTAAAGTTGACCGCAACCGGACAGATTGCTCTGCTCGACTTCGGTTTGGCCAAAGCGCAAACTCCCGACATCTCTGTTACGTCTTCGCGGGCCTTCTTCGGCTACACTCGTCACTATGCGCCACTCGAACAGATTCAGGATCAACGAACGGACCCGCGTAGCGACATCTACGCGCTGGGCGCGACTCTCTACCACTTGCTGACCGGGATTAAGCCCCCGGATGCAATGGTTCGTGCGACAGCAGTCTTAAACTCCGAACCTGATCCTCTGAAGTTTGCCAACCAAATTCACCCGGCGGTCGGGCCTGAAATCTCCTCAATCCTGAACAAGGCGATGGCGCAAAGATCCGAGCACCGGTATGCGAGTGCTGACGAGTTCAGAGAAGCGCTGCGACGCGTAGGCCGAACAAATCACGGCGGCGTGAAATTGTCGGTGCCGGCTAACAAGAACGAAATTGAAGAGACTGAAGTCACCGCCGTAGGAGCGGACCTGAACATGCCGTTGGTGGTCTCCGCGAGACGCTTTGGACCGGGAATGGCGACGGCTTGCCTGGTGGTTGTGGCGATGTTGGCTGTGGGCGTTTTCTACGCTTCGCCCAAATGGTTTCAGTCAAATGCCAACGCGCTGGTTACTTCTGCTAATACCGCCGGCGTTGAAGGCCTACCGGCGCTAGTCCGCAAATTAGAGCGTCCGCGCGTTACCAATAGCAACAATGCGGCCCCTGCTGCGGTAAGAACAAGAAATCAGAATGACGGAAACGTAATTGAGCGTAGAAGTGAAAAGCGTGAGACTTCAGGCGCGCATTCGGAAAAGGCTGTGAGGCGACAACCGGAACGCACGGTCATCGAGTCGCCAAAGCCCAGACGCGCAATCAATGCGCCTGCCATTCGCCTTCCCAACCCAGAGATCGCAGATAACCGAGCAACTCCTGGTTCCGATGCAGGCGTTCGCTCCTACGGTTCCCACACTTCCGCGCCGCAGTTCTCCCGTACCGCAGATGGCACGCTAATCGTCAAATTTTCTGATGGAACAACTCGCGTTATTCGTCCCGGCCAGAGAAGCGCACAGTAATAACGCTTTCGGGAGACCACGGTATCAGAACCGTGAGCGGTAGCCACCGGCTTAAGCAAGTGCCTTCGTGGGTCACCGAATACAGAACCGGGAGCGGTAGCG
>JALZOO010000341.1 GCA_030913905.1 Acidobacteriota bacterium | reverse complement strand
CGCTACCGGCTCGTCAGTAATCGAAGTCTCACCGCTCTCATAGGTTACTTCGTTCTTCAGGTTTGAAAGGGATCGGACGGTAACGTCGCTCATTGCCAACTCCTCCGGTGCCGGGAATAGATGCATTCTGCGCCGGATGGCCGCTTGCAGTCATCTCTTTTGTGCCGCTAAACTCCTTGCGCTCCAATCAGCACATCACTATCGCGAATCGTCAATCGATTCGCTCAGGATTACTAATGAAGATTCATGAGTATCAAGCTAAGGACTTACTGAAGAAGTTTGGCGTTCCCGTACCGCGAGGTCTGGTCGCACGCTCGATTGAAGAAGCCCACAGCGCGGCTAAAGAACTCGGTACGGATGTGACGGTCGTTAAAGCGCAAATTCACGCGGGCGGCCGCGGTAAGGGCGGCGGTGTCAAACTTGCCAAGAGCCCGGATGAAGCGAAAGAGATTGCCGCGAAAATGCTTGGCATGAACCTGATCACACACCAAACGGGAGCCGAAGGTCGCGAAGTCCGCGTGCTGCTGATTGAAGAAGGTCTACCAATCGATCGTGAATTCTATTTGGGGATAGTGCTCGACCGCGCTTCAGGGCGGCCGGTGTTTATGGCATCGGCGGCGGGTGGAATGGATATCGAAGAAGTGGCGGCTAAGACGCCCGAAAAAATTGTGAAAGAGACAGTCGATCCCGCCGTTGGCTTTCGCAGTTTTCAGGCGCGCAAGCTGGCGTTCAGTTTAGGAATACCGGCGGAGCTAATCGGCCAAGCCGTCAAGTTCATGCAGTCGCTTTACACCGCGTATGAACAGACTGATTCGTCACTGATGGAAATTAATCCATTCCTGTTAACGAAGGACAAGAGACTGATCGCCCTGGATGCAAAGATTAATTTTGACGACAACGCGATGTTTCGTCACAAAGAATTTCTTGACCTCCGCGACCTCAACGAAGAAGAACCACTGGAGATCGAGGCGTCGAAATTTGATCTGAACTACATCAAGCTTGACGGCAACATCGCCTGCATGGTGAACGGCGCGGGACTGGCCATGGCTACGATGGACATTATCAAGCTTGCCGGCGGCGAACCCGCAAACTTTTTGGACGTTGGTGGCGGCGCATCGCAGGAAAGAGTTGAAGCCGCGTTCAGCATCCTGCTGGCTGACGAGAATGTGAAGGCTGTTTTGATAAACATTTTCGGCGGCATCGTTCGTTGCGACATGGTCGCGCGCGGGGTCGTCGAGGCGGCAAAGAACCTTCGTATTCAAGTCCCGGTGGTGGTGCGGTTGGAAGGAACCAACGTCGAGGAGGGCCAGCGAGTGATTCGCGACTCCGGTCTTAACTTTACCGTTGCCAACGGAATGAAAGACGCAGCGGAGAAGGTAGTCGCGTTAGCGGCGTAGTTCATGACCAGGAAAAGAGTATTCCGAGTAGTAGTTCAGATCTGCCGCTTTGGCTTGGCGGCTCTGTTTCTGTTTACGGCGGGAGCGAAGCTTTGGATATTGAAAGCGTTTGCTGCAAACGTTGGTGAACTCTTGAGCGCGTCCGGCTTCAGCCAAACACGTTGGATGTGGCCGGCGACGGTGGTGGTGATCGCGGCCGAGATTGTGACGGCGATCCTCTTGTTGTGGCCTCGAGCAGTGCGCACCGGAGCACTTCTGGCCGCGATAATGCTGATCGGATTTTCAGCTTTCGCTCTTTACTACAGGTTTGGTTTGGGAAATGCGGAGGGTTTGGAGTGCGGGTGCTTCGGCGGCATTATCGCCAGCCAGTTGGGCGCTACTACAGCGCTTCGAAATCTGGCGCTGCTCGTTCCGACTTTTCTTGTGTTCTTTGGTTATCAACGAGGACGCGAAATAAAGATTCAACACGAGGAGTTTGAACTTCCTTCAGCCGCAGTTGTAAAGTGAGCAGTTTCTAAATTCCTACTTTCCTGCCGCATACAGATTTGGGTTACGGCCTATTAACCGTTAATTACTTATGAGCATTCTTGTAAACAAAAGCACGCGCCTGGTCGTTCAGGGTATAACCGGAAAAGAAGGCACCTTTCATACGAAACAGATGGTTGAGTATGGGACGAATATCGTAGGCGGTGTCACACCCGGCAAAGGCGGCACTACGCACGAGGGAATTCCCGTCTTCAACACTGTCGCCGACGCTGTCAGGGAAGCAGGCGCGGATGCATCGGTGATTTACGTGCCGCCGGCATTTGCGGCCGATGCAATTATGGAAGCTGCGGATGCGGGCATTGCCGTTGTCGTTTGCATTACGGAAGGCATTCCTACCCTCGACATGGTGAAGGTGAAGGAATACCTGGACGGCAAGCCAACGCGTCTGATTGGTCCCAACTGTCCCGGCATCATCAGTCCCGGCAGGTGCAAGATCGGGATTATGCCCGGCCACATTCATCGTGAAGGACGCATCGGCGTCGTCTCGCGTTCGGGAACGTTGACGTATGAAGCTGTGGGGCAGTTGACGTCTTTGGGCCTGGGCCAGTCGAGTGCTATCGGCATTGGCGGCGATCCGATCGTCGGAACTTCCCACGTGGACGCGCTACGCTTGTTTCAAGCCGACGATGAGACGGATGGCATTGTCATGATTGGCGAGATTGGCGGCACGGCAGAAGAAGAGGCCGCGGCATTTGCCAAAGAGAATGTCACCAAGCCCATCGTGGCGTTCATCGCGGGCCAGACCGCGCCACCGGGACGCCGAATGGGCCACGCCGGCGCCATCATTGCGGGCGGAAAGGGAACCGCTGCGGAAAAAATGAAGGCCCTCGAAGACGCTGGAATTCATGTGGCGAAATCGCCGGCCGATATTGGATCGGGAATGAAGGCTGCGCTGGCAAATTGAGCTCCGTACTTTGTTCTTTGTGCTTTGATCTCGGTTGATGACCGTGAGTCAGTTAAAGAACTCAGCACGAAGCACAAAGAACAAAGAACAAAGTTCTAAGAAAACATTGGAAGGGAACCACTACCTAGGAGATGGGAAATCTTACATTTGGAATTATTAAGCCTGACGCCGTAGCGGCAGGGAACGCCGGCAACATCATTCAACAAATCAACGATGCAGGGTTCAAGTTGCGAGCAATGAAGGCGCTGCATTTGACCTTGAAACAAGCTGAGGGTTTCTATGCAGTCCATC
The DNA here is from genome assembly GCA_030913905.1 of Acidobacteriota bacterium. Classification (GTDB taxonomy): domain Bacteria; phylum Acidobacteriota; class Blastocatellia; order Pyrinomonadales; family Pyrinomonadaceae; genus PSRF01. The sequence continues at coordinate 735 of JALZOO010000341.1, read as the reverse complement.
GCGAGCGCCCGTTCTTTGCCGGTTTGACGGAATTCATGTCGAGCGCTCCGTGCGTTGTTATGGTCCTGGAGAAAGAAGGCGCGGTGAAGGCCTGGCGCGATCTGATGGGCGCGACCGATCCGGCAAAAGCTGAAGAGGGAACTCTACGAAAAGTATTTGGCGGCTCGGTTGGTGAGAATGCGGTCCATGGGTCTGACTCGGACGAAAATGCCGCGATCGAGATCGCCTATTTCTTTAGCCAGATGGAACTGGTGTAAATAGTTGTTTAGGACAATGACCAGCTTTGCCCAAGCGGAAGAATCAGTGCGCGTAGCGGTATCAGAACCGGGAGCGATAGCGACCGGGTCTGCTGGGACCGCAACTACGTGAGCGGAAGCAACCAAAAGATCTTCTTGGGTAGAGACCCGGTCGCTACCACCACCCCACGCGGGCTGCGGCGCTCCCCGGTCCGCTCCCGGTTCTGATACCAAGTGACGTGAGCGCTTTTTGTGAAAGGCCCAGTAATAGTGTCGAATGAGGATTAGCATGAAACGCTGCCCCACATGCAATCAAGAGTTCACAGATGAGTGGCTGACCTTCTGCACACAGGATGGAACGTCGCTGGTTGCGGTTGAATTGAGAGGCGACCCGCCACCTACTCTTGTCTCCGGTCCCATGCCGCCGAGTGTGAGTCCGCTTGAGCAACCAACGCTGGACATGCCCGGATCCAGCAAGCCAAGTCCGGCGGTCTATATT
>JALZOO010000339.1 GCA_030913905.1 Acidobacteriota bacterium | reverse complement strand
ACCCCACCCCTAACCCCTCCCCGTTTACGGGGAGGGGAATATGTCGTTACAAGATTTCGCAATTCTCGAGAAGCAGAATTAATCCTGGTGCATTAAGTTTCCGATAGCTGAACATTATTTAGCGGCGCTGCCAGCAAACCATAGTTTGCTTACGTCGTCCGCATCGTGGTCTTCAAGTTACAACCCCCGGAGAAGGAGACAACCATGAAGATAAATTACGCGGCTGTGCTTGTAGCAGCCATTGTTCATTTCATTCTGGGCGGCCTTTGGTATGGGGTGATCTTCGCCAGCAAGTTCGTCGAGATAACTGGTTGGACGTCCGCGCAGTTGGACCAAATCGCCGCACAGAGTCACTGGAGCCAATATGCCGTTGCCTTTGTGACTTCGCTGGTCCTGGTTTACATCCTCGCTCACTTTGTTCAATACACCGGAGCGAAAGGCGCCGTCGGCGGAATGCAGACCGGGTTCTGGCTATGGCTTGGATTCGTGGCTACTACACAACTCGCCACCGTGATCTTCGAGCAACGGAAACTGGGGTTGTATGTATTGAATGTTGGTTACCAACTGGTAGCTTGTTTGATCTGCGGAGCCATTCTCGCTGTCTGGAAACCTCGCGGAGCCGTCGAACCAATTGCCGAAACGGCGTAACCAAACAAGCAAGGACGAGCCTAAGTGTCTGCAGTCTGAGAAACGCGTAATGGGCGCGACTCAAGAGCGCCCACAAATGCCCGCCTCTCTTTACACCAAAACTCTCTTGCAAGCTCTCTGGAATAAAGTAAACTTCGGCTGAAATGTCGAAGGCGATTACGGGCGATCACCTGTGGGCCGAGATGACCGACGGCCAGAAGATCGACGCTGTCCTGACAGGCCACGCGACAATCACCCAAATGAGCGCAGGTCTGCTTGATGGATCGGAAGAGCTGCGGCGCGTCTGCCGTGACGCGCTTTCTCATACCGATCCATCGTTTGCAAACCGGCCGGCCCAACCGGCGAGGGACACTTCAGTTGCGCAGCCAGCCGACCAGGCTCAACAAGCGCGACCGCTGCGCGACAAAAAGTCAAAGAAGCACACCCCGGCTGCGGCGCTGAAACAACGATTTGGATTGCCGTCAGGATTCGAGCCGCGCTGGCAACGCTTTGGTCGTAGCGTTTTGCTGGAAATGAATGTTTACCGGCTGCCGGATGCCCAGGAATTTATTCCTTCTCGGCCGGTAGGCACGCTGGGCGCGCGTCAACATTTATATGCTCTGTTGACGAACGAACAATATTTGAGTGGCAGGCGAGGTTCAGTTTATGTTCGTCTGGACGGAAGAATTTTCGACTATAGTGTCGACAGCGCGAACCCTTCAGGTGATATCTTCGACACCGGTTACACAATCTACGACCTGGAACGCACAGGCCGATACGCGCCGTTACCGAGTAAGAGAAAAAAGAGGCAGGTGGCGAAACATGCCCGCGCTGCTGCTTCCGCTGCAGGTAGCAAGGGATGAGGACTCAAACCAGTGATTCGAAAATGAAGTCAGGCCAATACCGGCTAATTCTAAAAAGAAGGATCCGAAAACCGGGAAGCGCAGGAACCTCGGCACATTCAACACGCGCGCGGCAGCAGAAAAGCATGAGCGCGCAGTGCAATATTTCAAACGACATTAAGACTATTCGTAACGCAAACTGTTAGTTTGCGGTCTGTTGAATTCCAATCCGGCTCCACAAAAATACATGACAGATAACTCTTCAAACTCGCCTCGCTTTGATCGCAGACCGTGGGGATCGTTCACTGTGCTGGACGAAGGCGACGGCTACAAAGTGAAACGGATTGAGGTGCTCGCTGGCAAACGTCTCAGCTATCAGAAACACGCGCAGCGCGCGGAGCATTGGGTGGTGGTGCAGGGCACCGCGAAAGTAACTCTCGACGACCGGGAGGTCATAGTCGAAGGCGGCCAATCAATTGATATTGCCGTTGGCTCGGCACACCGAGTGGAAAACCCGGGTGAAGACTTGCTGGTTTTTATCGAGGTCCAAAGAGGCGGCTATCTCGGCGAAGACGACATCGTGCGTCTGCAGGATGATTTCGGACGAACGCAATAATCGAAGTGAATGCGCAACGCGCGCCTGTAAATGGTGATTAGATTTCAATAGATGCTGCCGGAAGCTTGGGCCCACCTTCGGATTCGTTCCGCCAACAACGGTGATCGGGCGGCCATTGAAAACCTGGTTTTTGATGTGCTCAGGGAGTTTGACTTATCGCCTGATCCCGAGAATACCGACGCCGATTTAAAAGACATTGAAGCGAACTACCTCGTGCGAGGCGGCGTATTTGACGTTATTGAAGATGACCACGCAATCGTCGGCACCATAGGACTTTACCCAGTTGACGCTGCGGTTTGCGAACTAAGAAAGATGTATCTGGTTGGGGAAGCCCGCGGGCGAGGGTTAGGCAAATACCTGTTGGAGCGGTCAGTTGTGCAAGCCAGGGAACTAGGATTCAGTCGAATAGTATTAGAAACATCGAGCAAACTGCCCGCGGCCATCCGCCTCTACGTTAATTTTGGTTTCCATCAGATAGAGCTTCTACACGCATCGCCGCGAGCCGACCAATCTTACGCTCTCGACATTTAACTGCGACGCACAACCTCCAACTACAAAATGTCAGACCCTACACTCGACCCACCGGCCGCATTAAAAGAAGAAACTAACGCGCCGGTTCCAGTGGAACAACTAAGTTTATGGAGCGCCGTGCGCCAGTCCGTACGTGGCGGGCATCACCATGATTACACCAGGGGACCCATCGGGCGTTCAATCATATTGCTCGCCGTGCCCATGGTTCTGGAGATGTGCATGGAGAGCGTCTTCGCTGTAGTCGATATTTTTTGGGTTGCACATCTTGGCGCCGACGCAGTGGCAACCGTTGGCCTGACCGAGTCAGTGTTGACTCTGATGTATGCGGTGGCTATTGGGCTGGGAATTGGCGCGACCGCAATGGTCGCTCGACGCATCGGTGAAAATAATCCGGATGGCGCGGCGCGCGCCGCCGTGCAGGCAATTGCGCTGGGACTCATTGTTTCGGTTGTCTTCGCAGTTCTCGGCGTATTGCTGGCCCCCAAACTTCTGCAGTTTATGGGTGGCTCGCCCTGGGTGTTGGAACATGGCACATCGTTTACAAGAATCATGTTCGCAGGTAACGCGACGATTCTGTTGCTCTTCTTAATCAACGCGATTTTTCGCGGCGCCGGTGATGCGGCGATCGCAATGCGCGTGCTCTGGCTGGCAAACGCAATCAATATCCTTCTTGGTCCATGTTTCATATTTGGCCTCGGTCCCTTTCCGGAAATGGGAGTTGCAGGCGCCGCTGTGGCTACCACTATTGGACGCGGCACAGGTGTGCTCTATGCGTTCAGCAGATTGATTCGCTCCGGTGGACGTTTCGATATCACTAAGCGCCACGTAAGACTCGAACCGGCCATCATGGCACGCCTGGTGAAGCTGTCGTCGACTGCTACGTTCCAGGTCTTCATTGGAATGGCGAGTTGGATTGGTTTGATTCGCACGATCTCGAGTTTCGGCAGCAATGCAGTTGCCGGTTACACCATCGGTATTCGCGTAATCGTCTTTGCCTTGCTGCCTTCGTGGGGTATGGCAAACGCCGCGGCGACGATGGTGGGCCAGGCACTGGGTGCGCGCAAACCGGATCGCGCCGAAAAGGCGGTTTGGCGGGCAGGCTTCTACAACATGATTTGTCTGGGAATTGTGGGGCTGATGTTTGTGATCTTCGCGCGACAGATCATCGGGCTCTTTACTGACGACCCGAATGTGGTTCCCTACGGCGTAGACTGCCTGCGCATAGTTTCGTATGGATTTCTTTTCTACGCTTATGGAATGGTGCTGACTCAATCGTTCAACGGGGCCGGCGATACCTGGACGCCTACCATCATCAACCTGTTTGTGTTCTGGCTCTGGGAACTCCCACTCGCCTACGCCCTGGCTATCGTCTTTGGCCTCGGCCCGCGCGGCGTGTTCCTCGCCATCATGATCGCCTTCTCAACGCTCGCATTCATCAGCGCAATTGTGTTTCGGCGCGGCAAGTGGAAAGCGCAAGTGGTGTGATGTCTTCTGTAGGGCGCGTGCTGCATCCGCTCGCTACCCTGATACATCGGGGTTCTGCAGTAGATGGCTTTTCACAAAAACTCTCATTTCATGGTTTTCGTGCAGCTTCGTGTGATTCGTGGATCGTATGGCTACGATTCGTAAGCGGACAATCCACGAAATTACACGAAATCTCACGAAGCAACACTAGGTTGGTCATCAACGTTTTTACTCGTCCACCTGGAAACCGGCGGGCGACTTTTTGCGCAAAGCCGCGCCAGATAAAACACGCCCATCTTTGTTTAGCTTGCTCCCACGAATGTTAGACTGAGTGGTTGTCTATGACGCCGACGATCATGAAATTTGGCGGCACGTCCGTTGAGGGCGCAACTGCTTTTCAAAATGCTGCACGCATTGTTTCTGAACGCGCGGCGATGCGGCCCGTAGTCGTGGTCTCTGCCATGGCCGGGTTTACCGACGCGCTGCTAGATGCTGCGAAAGAAGCTTTGGCTGTGGGTGCCGGCCAAGCTTTGGCTGCGCTGGAAAAGCATTTCGACCGTCACCATCGGGTCATCGACGCGCTCCTTATTAAAGAAGCTCCGCGACTGCGCGAGCTGGTCGGTCGAACGCGCGAGGAGCTCAGGGAACTTTTGAGCCAACTTGCCGCGCAGAATCCCCAGCGACGTAAGCTCCTCAAAGACGCAGTTGTTTCCAACGGCGAGCGACTGTCGGCAGCGTTATTCGCCGCGGTGTTATTAGAGAACAGTTTCTCAGCGAAAGATGTGGATGCGCGGCAGTGCATAATCACCAATGATGAATTCGGTTGTGCCGCGCCACTGATGGATCAGACGTTCAGCAGCACCCGCGAACAATTGCAGACGCTGATCGACTCGCGTTGCGTTCCGGTGCTGGGAGGTTTTATTGGATCCACTCTGACCGGTGAAACCACCACGCTTGGCCGCGGAGGCTCTGACTACACGGCTGCGCTTGTCGGCGCCGCTTTGGGCGCCAGAGAAATTCAAATTTGGACTGACGTGCCGGGTGTTCTAACAGCCGATCCTCGAATTGTGCCCAGAGCCCGCACAGTGCCGCGACTATCATTTGAGGAGGCGGCCGAGCTTGCTTACTTCGGGGCCAAGGTCCTTCACCCCAAAACTCTGTACCCCGCGATTGAACGCGATATCCCGGTGCGCATCTGCAACTCCCGAGCGCAGGAGAGTGGCAGCACGCTGGTGCTTGGCGAGAGCGAGAAGTCGCCGCAGACGGTAAAGGCGATCGCGCATAAGACGGGAGTAACTACTGTTCAAGTGACGTCGGCTCGCATGCTTGGCGCTTACGGATTCCTGCGGGCCCTGTTTGAGATCTTCGATAATCATCGGACGGCCGTTGATGTTGTCACCACTTCCGAAGTCAGCGTTTCGTTGTCACTCGACGATACGGCCGCGCTTCCGGAAATCGTTGCTGAGTTGGAACGGCTCGGAAACGTGTCTATCGAAGAGAAGCGAGCGATTCTCTGCGTTGTCGGCGAAGGACTCCGCAGCACGCCCGGCATTGCTGCGCGAATCTTCTCAACCATCAGCGACATTAATGTTTCGCTGATTTCGCAGGGCGCGTCGAGAATCAATCTGACCTTTGCGGTTGAGGAAAGCCGCGCTCGCGATGCCGTAAGCCGCCTTCATCGAGAATTTTTTGAAATCGCAGCCGAGGAAGAAGAGGCGTCAAAAAGTTTGTCTGCCGGAATTGAAACGGCGGTTTAGAGTGTCTGGCGCGGAGCGAAGAGCGGGGGCAAGCCCACCTTCCCGACCATGAGATGGCCGAGTTGAAGTTTGCATTTGTGATTAAGAGTCTTTCAAAGCTTGTGTCGTCGGGATTGATCGCCATCTCTCAGGTTGGGAAGGTGGGCTTGCCCCCGCTCTTGGCTAGGCGAATTCCGCTCCTGCCAATGCTTGGGTTGGAACTTATCAGATGGATCTCTTTGAATTAACCCGCAAATTGATCGACATTCCCTCGGTGACCGGCGATGAGAACAGCGTCGGCATGTTTCTCACATCAAATCTCGAACGACTCGGTTATAGAGTTCAGAAGCAGGAAGTAGAGAATAAGCGTTTCAATGTGATTGCAAGTACTGAGGCGTCGCCGCGCGTTGTTTTGTCTACCCACATGGACACGGTGCCGCCGCACATTCCTTCGAAAGAAGATGCCGACCGCATTTACGGACGAGGTGCATGCGATGCCAAAGGCATCATCGCGGCTCAGATAATGGCCGCCGAGGAACTGCGCCGCTCAGGCGTAAATGAAATCGGACTGCTGTTCACGGTTGATGAGGAGATGAGCAGCGCGGGTGCACGCGTGGCGAATCAGAATAAGCTCGCCGGCCAGACCGAATATCTAATCAATGGTGAACCAACTGACAACAAACTCGCCACCGCTACCAAGGGCTCGCTAAGGTTGACCGTGACAACGAGCGGAAAAGCTTCTCACTCAGCCTATCCGGAGTATGGGGAGTCAGCGATTGAAAAGTTGTTGGACGTTCTTGAGAGTCTGCGCCGATGCGATTGGCCCAGCGACAAAGTGTTAGGCGCAACGACTTGCAACATCGGCGTCATTAGCGGTGGCACACGTCCCAATGTTACGCCCGCGGAAGCGGCGGCGGATTTGCAGCTTCGCATAATCAACAGGGCTGACTCGATCAAGACGATGATTGAAGACACAGTCGCCGGACGTGCTGAAGTGCAGTACTTGTCGGAAAACGATCCTGTCCACCTCGTTACCATCGATGGGTTCGAACAATGTGTAGTTCGTTTTACGACTGACATTCCTTATCTATCAAATTGGGGCGCACCTCTGCTGCTCGGCCCAGGATCAATTTTGAACGCGCACACAGATCACGAGTTTGTGGAGAAGCGAGAGCTAACTGAAGCCCTTGAACTTTACGCCAGCCTCGCCCGTTCTTTGCTCGCGAAAGCGCGGCAGACGCGGTTTACCAAATTCGCGGAGGGGGCACCGAGATGAAGCTGGCCTTGATTGGGTACGGTGCAATGGGCCAGTTGGTCGAAAGCCAGGCGCGGGCGGCAGGCGACGAGATTGGTATCACGTTAACGTCGGCTGACTCATCACGCAGCGCTGAAGAGTTTGCTCTCGCGCTTCGTGGTCACGACGCAGCGATTGATTTTTCTGTTGCTTCAGCAGTGTTGCGAAACGTTGAAGCATGCGCACGCGCGGGCGTGCCTTTGGTTGAAGGAACCACGGGATGGAAAGAAAGTGAGACTCAAGTAAAGGGTGTTGTAGAAGAACACGGTGGCGCCCTGGTTTACGGGGCTAATTTTTCGATCGGTGTCAACGTCTTTTATAAAATCGTGGCGCAGGCAGCCAGGCTTTTTTCCGGTCTCGAACAATACGAACCCTTTATTGAAGAGCAGCATCACTCCAGAAAACGCGATGCGCCTTCAGGCACGGCGTTGCAGTTGCGCAGCTTGATGGCCCAGCACATCAAGTCTGAAATTCCGATTGCCTCAACGCGGGCCGGCCATATTCCCGGAACGCATCGAGTTGGTTTTGACTCTGCTGCTGATCAGATTACGCTGACCCACATGGCGCGTTCGCGGGAAGGCTTTGCCGCGGGTGCTCTTCTTGCTGCGCGATGGATTGTCGGACGTAAAGGTGTTTTTGAGTTCTCGGAAGTGATCAATCAGATCCTGGAGTAGCATCCATGGTGCACGAAGATAATTCAAACTAAGGAGCCTCGAGGTTGGGAAGGCGGGCTTGCCCCCGCTCTGATTGAATGTAACTTACCAGCGGGGGTAAACCACCCTTCCCAACCTGAGAGGCTACCTCATTGAGGTTCTAATAATTACTACCTGATTAAGAGAGGTCTAAATGCCATGACTCTTTCGACAAAATGGATGCGCGGTTGCGCAACGGCGCTGGTCACCCCGTTCACGTCAGACGGAGCGGTGGATGAAGACGCGCTGACGCGTCTCATCGAGTATCAGATCAATAACGGTGTAAAGTTGCTGGTCCCTTGTGGCACGACGGGCGAGAGCGCCACGATGACCGAGGAAGAAGACGAGCGCGTAATCAGCAAAACGATTGAGCTGGCGAAAGGACGCGCACGAGTTATTGCCGGCGCCGGCAGCAATTCGACCGCGGTTGCGATTGA
>JALZOO010000332.1 GCA_030913905.1 Acidobacteriota bacterium | reverse complement strand
GAAAGCTTGCGACGCGTGTAGGTGTAGAGCGAATCGTAAAGCGGCTTGACTTGTATCCAGAGGCGCTCCATCTCGGCGGCAAACGCATCAGGCTCCATGTCATACTTGGCCCGCCACATAGCTCCCGTGTCTTTGAAACCCATCTCGCGTGCGCCTTTATTGCTCAGTTCGACAAAGCGCTGATAGTTCTTTCGATAGGGCACCGAGATCTGATGCCATCCGAGCCAGACTCGCTTCAGTTCTTCCGGATCGCGGCTATTCGCCATGATCTGCCCGAGTTCGTCGATGCCGAGACATTTGCTCGTGTCACCCTCCGGACAATACTTGCCCTTGCCGTAATCGCCTTCCAGCGAAGCCGCCAGTTTCGTTATCTCATCGCGCTCAGCCGGATCTTTTGGGGCCGGCAACACCAGCGCCAACTTCAAAAGTTTTATCTTGCGCGCAACATCGGGCGACAGGTCGAGTCCGTCGAATCTCCGCGATTGCTCGGCAAACTCAGTCGTAGCTGCGATCACTTCCTTGTTGGCCTCAGCCGAAATCGCCTCCGTGTCGTCGGTGATGAAGGTACTCTTCACCCAGTCTACACGGCTGTATTTGACGTTAAGGTCCAATAACTTCTTCTCAGCGTCTGCAAGAAACTTCTCCGCCTCAGCGGGCGTGCCTTTGCCACCCGAAAGAGAAACTGAGTCAGGATTGTTGGAGCATGACGATGTAAGCGCTAAACCCACGCTCGCAAGAAGAAACGCACTGGTCCATAGATAACGACCACGACAGATAAAATTCATGCTTGCCTCCGCTGGCTGTCGAATTCGACTGATTTGACTAGGGGGATTGAGAGGATTGTAACCAGAGCTCAGGTAGTTGGAAAGCGGACAGCGGCGCCTCCTGAATCATTCGTGGTGGGATCGAACAGCAGCCCCTGACGGAAAAGATGATTCCCGATTTGCGCAGTTCATGATAAGTTGCGCCGTTGAGGAGGACAGTCGCCCCATGAATTTCTCGTTTGATTCTGTGAAGGCCAAATCAAAGACGCAGAATGAGGATTTCTATTTTGATCTGGAGACCCCGCGCGGCCACTTCTTTGCAGTGCTCGATTTCGCCCCACACGACTATGCAAACTTAAACGCGACCTTGAAAGGGAAATTCGAGACGATCGTGGGATCTTTCGTCTCCCTCTCCAGATTTTCTGCCGACCTATTCCTCGGGTTCCTTGCCAAAGAGATTAATAACTTCCTTCATACCCTCGGCCAACAGTCCGGCGGTCCGGAGTTGTTGTGTAGCGCAGCGCTTTGTCTGTTAAGTGGCAACCGGCTTTCTTACTTTGCATGCGGCGACATAACCATAAAGGTTCTAAACAATGGGCGCTTGCTTCCGATATATGCCTCGGAAGCCAACACTTCGTCCGAAGCAGACGCCGAGCCCAGGAGTAAACAATCTGAACAACTAGGAGTTCGCAACCAGGATGCTCCCGTGACGGATCGGATTGAGGCCTTCACGCTCCAGGAAGAAGACGCGATTTTGATCATGACGCGTGGATTGGAAAAAGAGTTTGCAGGCCAGGGACTAAATGACGAACTTGCGAAGTTTCGCACGGCGGAGCCTGAGGCAGTGTGTGAGGGCCTGATGAAAGCAAGTGCTGCGGCGCCGGACGACCGCACGTTGTTGGTGATAGCGGGGCCTTATGAACGTTATGTCGATCCAGTTTTGTCAGACCTGAGCCACACAGTCGCTTCACTGGAAGCGAGATTCAAGGCCTTGACTGAAACCACACAGCGAAGTGTTCCAGTTGAAAGCGTGGTTGCTGATCCTCAGTTCGAACAGAGATTTTCTCAGCAGATGGAAGTTCTGAAGGACGACTTGAAGGGCAAAGCGGCCAGGATAGATTTGCTCGAGCTCGACGAAAAAATGAAGACCCTGAGCACCGCAATTGCCGGTAAGGCTGACACGGCCGAAGTCTTGAAACTACAGAGTGAGGTCCTCAAGCTCGGCATCTTAGCCGCCGGGCCTAAGTCACCTGCACCCGCCGCGATTAAGTTCGAAGAAAATTTGGGAACGGTTGAAAGCAGTTCTCCAGGGCATGGAGCGGCGTCAGTCAAAGATTCCGAATCGGGCGAACACCCTGCGATAGCAGCAGCCGATGCAAATCTGGCGGACCGGCGAGGACCGTCTCTATTGCAATTGGCTCTGGTAGTTCTCGTGGTTAGCGCAGCCGC
>JALZOO010000310.1 GCA_030913905.1 Acidobacteriota bacterium | reverse complement strand
CCAAGTGCTACGAGATTCAGGCCGCGGTTATCTGGGGATAAATAAGCCAAACTAGATTTCTCCTGCACAACCTGCGCACATGCGCTCGGACAGAATCATACCTAAAAGAACTAACGTTTGAAACCACATACTCGTTTTGAAGACGCGTCAGGAGGGCGACCAGACACTATAGGCGAGGCTGGAATACCAACCGATCGAAGTCCGGATCATTTCGTAAGGAAGTTAGGTCGTGATCGTGCTGTGCTCGTACTCTCAACGTGGGTTGAAGGTCGAGGGCCCGCTGGAGCGACTGAAGCGCCAAATCGACGGCGCCAAGACGCGCGCGAGTGGCCGCCAGTCCGTAATGGATATGCGCCGCCTCAGGTTCGCGTTTCAGTGCGCGTTCAAACATTTCCTGCGCGGCCACATACTCGCCGCGGTTCAACTCAATGACACCTCGGTCGTAAAGCGAATCAGCATCGCGAGGTAGCATGCTCTCGGTGCGCAGACGCGCGTCCGCTACCGCGAGATAAGTACGCGCGCGCGCGGCTACTTCTGAAACCTGGGAATACTTATCGAGTAGGGCTCGGAACTGAGTGCGGGCTTCGCCGAACCGGCCGCGCGTAAATTCCTTGTGCGCGCGTTCGAAAGCCTTCATTGCTGCAGACTCATCGACAGTCGGTTGGCGCGGTGGTGGCGGGGCTATTGGTGCGGGTCGTTGTGCACGCACCGCCGCGAGCTTCTGAGTCTTTTTGACTCTTACCCCAACAGCTTTTTTTGGGGCCATCAAATTTGACCGTCGCGGGGCCGCTTTTCGAGCTACTGTTTTTTTTGGGGCACGCCCTTTGGTCGGAGCCGTCTTTCTGGCAACTGCCTTCTTGTGGACTTTGCTCCTCACCGCAGTCTTCGCTTTTGCAGTTTTCCTGGGGGTAGACTTGCGAGCGACGGCTCGCTTAGCTTTAGGTCGATTTGTACCGCCGCTTGAAGTCCTGCGTTTCACGGCAGACTTAGGCGTTGATCGGCGAGCGGTAGCCCGCGACGTTGGACGCCTCAAACCTTTTGTGACTGCGCTCATGGAAGCTTCAAGTTGAAAGGGTTAAAGTGGAGTTAAGCCCTGCGAAGAGGCGCGGGCAGATTAACATAGCTGTTCCCCTAAATCAACGGATAACGAGGAGTTGCGGCCCCTTCCAACTCACTTTTTGGCCCACGAAGAGCGCAATGATAAACACAGGAAAACACTTGATGCACATTGTTGGCTATGCTACAGTTCGTTGCGGCCGTTGGTTACTAGCCAGCTTGCCAGGATGACATAGACACGCATTCCCAGAACCGCTTTACCTTCAGCGGCTTGGATCCAACACCACAAACAACGCCCGCCAGTTGTCCTTGCCTCGTCTATCACTAAGAGAAAGTTGCATCAATGGCAGACACGCCGATTCTGCTCCGTGAGCGTCAGTATCACCAAATTAAGGCCGTGCTTGCCCGACTCCGTATGGATTCGGCGGCCCGGGTGGTCTTCCTGGTAGACAAGGATGGGCAGGAGATCGCTGTGCAAGGTGAGATCGGAAGCCTTGACACAACCAGTCTCGCTTCACTGGCGGCTGGCAATGTCGCCGCTACTGGCGGCATGGCTCAGCTAATTGGGGAGAAAGAATTTCCGACGCTTTCTCATGAGGGAGAACGCGAAAGCATTCACATCTCGGTCATCGGACGCCTGCTATTGGTAGTCGTTTTTGACGAGCGTTCCACTCTGGGGTTGGTGAAGCTTAGAAGCAAACAGATTTCGCAACAACTGTCGACGATGATTGACGAAATCACCCAAGCTGGAGTGGACGAGGACTCACCTTTCGCAGAAATCACAGACGAAGATATCGACAGTCTATTCAAGTAAACCACGAAAATGTAAATGCCTTATGACCTTCATCAACTACGCATCCAGAGAAATTAATTGCAAGATCGTCTATTACGGCCCAGGACTCTGTGGCAAGACGACGAACCTGCAACACATATTTGAGGCGACCTCGCCGCAGGCTCGCGGGAAACTGATCAGCTTAGCCACGGAAACGGACCGCACGCTATTCTTCGATTTCATGCCACTCGAGCTGGGCACAGTCCGAGGGTTCAAGACGCGATTCCATCTGTACACCGTCCCTGGCCAGGTTTTTTACGACGCCTCGCGCAAACTCATCCTGAAAGGGGTCGACGGCGTGGTCTTCGTTGCAGACTCCCAGGAGGAACGAATGGATGCAAACGTGGAATCGCTGTACAACCTTGAGGAAAATCTTCGCACGCAGGGTTACGACTTGATGAAGATGCCTTACGTCTTGCAGCTGAATAAACGAGACCTGCCAAATATCGTGCCGATTGAAGATTTGAAGGCGGAATTATTGCGGCGAGAGGAACCGGTGGTCGAGGCTGTTGCGTCAACCGGAGCCGGCGTTTTTGATACGTTGAAGGCAGTTGCGAAGCAGGTATTGACTGAGCTGCGGAAAAGCTAACCCACCGATTAGTCCAGCGACTTCAGCATCAACAAACCATCCCCGCCATTCGAATAGTATTTCGGCAGCCGCTGCGTCACCGCATATCCAAGACGCTGATATAGCTTTTGCGCTGGAATGTTTAGCGACCTTACTTCCAACCGCACGATCCGCACGTTTCGCTGCTTAAAACCCTTTTCAACTTCAGCCATCAGGCGTTTAGCCAGGTGTCGTCGCCGGTGTTCCGGGGCAACGCCTACGGTTGTGATATGCCCTGTGTGATCTGGTTCGATCAGACCGATAACAAATCCCACCATCGCCCCACCCGGAGCGGTCGCGCGATACGAAACTGATTCAGGAGCCGTCAAAAGGTATTCAAAGGTTTCGCGGCTGTACGCTTCACCGTCGACGAAGCATCGCTGATCGAGGCGCCAACAATCGTCCAGGTGCGAGATCGCAAGGGGCCGAATGTCGTAACGCATTCCGGCCTCGGCCGGAACGCTGACTTCCGGTTCCAACGGGAAGTCGTCCGAGGTCGGCGACCACCAACGAGAACGAATTTTCTTAAGTACTGCCATCGTCAAGTATTTCGCGGTTGTTTTGATAGTTTACCATCATCTTTTTACTGATCACTAGATCACAAGCATGCAGTCGCCGTAACTGAAAAACCGAAAGCGCTCCACAACTGCGTGATTGTACGCATCAAGCGTCAACTCGAGGCCAGCGAAAGCACAAACCAGGAGTAGCAGCGACGAACGCGGAAGGTGAAAGTTCGTCAACAACGCATCGGTAATTCGAAACTTATAGCCCGGGATGATTGTCAGGTCCGCCGCTTTTTCGCCCGCTTCTAATGCTCCCTCAATGTTTACCGACGATTCGAGTGCGCGGGTCGTGGTTGTGCCGACCGCAATGACTCGTCCACCTTTAGCGCGACTGTCGTTGATCACGCGGACTGCTTCTTCACGGATCTGAAACCACTCGGAAGCGACACGATGATCGGCTACGTTCTCAACGCGTACCGGTTCAAATGTTCCATACCCGACGTGCAATGTGATTTCCGCGACGCGCGCCCCGCGGGCGAGTACTGCTTCAGTTATTTCGGGAGTGAAGTGAAGGCCGGCAGTTGGCGCAGCGATAGCTCCCCTCATTCGCGCGAATACGGTTTGGTACCTGTCTCGATCTTCAACTGACGCACCGGACTCGCGTCTGATGTAGGGAGGCAGCGGCGTTTCCCCAAGCTTGTCGATCAGAACTTCTAAAGGCTCGTCGCTTTCAAACCTCAGTCGTTTCACTCGTGTTCCCCTACTGTCCAGCACTTCAGCTCGCAAACTCGACTCGCCAAAACGAAGACGCGCGCCCGTCTTGAAACGGTGGCCCGGTCGCACCAGCGCCTCCCAAGTGGAAGGCTCGCACTCCCGAATCAGCAACACCTCCACGCGCGCTCCGCTTGGATCACGGCGGCCGATTAGTCGCGCTGGAAACACGCGAGTGTTGTTGACCACGACCACGTCGTTCGGCCGCAGGTAGTTCGGCAAGCTTTCAAACCTGGAGTCAGTCCAGTCTTGTGTTTCCCGATTTAGCACCAGCATTCGCGAAGCATCGCGCCTCTCGAGCGGTTGTTGCGCGATTAATTGTTCCGGAAGTTCGTAGTCAAAATCGGAAAGGTGCATTGCGAAACGACATTATCAGGAGGGACTTGGGAAATGCGGATGTTCGCGATGGAACACGGCGGTCAGCTGGGCGCCGAACAGCAGGATCAAACTTGAGACATAGCTCCACGTAAGTACGGCTACAACGGCGCCGACAGATCCATAAATCTGGTCGTAGTGAAAATAATTCAGACTCCAGGCAAACACGTACTTCGCGATTTCCCACGATAGACCGCCCACGATTGCTCCTGGCAACGTATCGCGCAGCGATACTTCAGCCTTGGGCATAAAGCGATAGACCACTACGAAAAGCACGACTGTGACCAGGAAACTGAGAATCGCAAAGATGCCCTGCCAGAAAACACTCCCAGCTGAGAGTAGCACTGGATAACGGGCCAACTGCCGAGGTGATAGTCGCCCGGCCATTTCGCGAAGGCCCACAACGATGGAGGTGATCAGCACTGATATGGAAAGCAACAGTCCTACGATTCCGACCATGCCAACCGTCAGCGCACGTCCGTGCCAAAACGTTCGAGACGTCGTGCCCCAGATTCGGTTGAGGGCCCGCTCGATGACTGCGAAAACCCATGAGCCGGCCCAGAACACCACGATCACGCAGGTAATAACTATTCCCGGTCCTACTGAAGACAACGAGCGAATCGTGTCCCGCAAAAACTTTCCAGAGCCCGGATAAACTTCCACGGCGCGCGTCAGCAACTCGGATGCGGCAGTGATTTGGTTGCTAATCGCGAGTAGTAGTAGCAGCGCAGGAAAAAGAGCCATCAAGCCGAAATAGCTCATGGCAGCGGCTGAAGTGAACAGGTCGTTCTCGTGAAATTGGTGCAAGCTATGGCTCAGAATTGAACGCCAGGGTCCACGGTTGCGGACGCCGAATGAGTGACGTGTAAAAGACGAAAGCTTACCCATTTTGACTAGTACGGACCTGTTGTTGTTATCGCTTGAACAGACCCTAGCAAATTCTTTACTGAGAATCGAACAGGGTGGGCTTAAGTGAGCCGGAAGGCGTGAGCCCGAAATGGTCGTAAGCCAGGCGCGTGGCCACACGGCCGCGGGGAGTGCGATCGAGAAAACCGATTTGAATCAGGTAGGGTTCGATTATTTCTTCGATGGAGTCTTTTTCCTCGTGAATCGAAGCGGAGATGGTACCGAGGCCTACTGGTCCGCCATTGAACTTTTCAATAATCGTAAACAGTAGTTTGCGATCCATCTCGTCCAGGCCGAATGTGTCGACTTCCATGCGGTTAAGAGCGTCGTTGGCTACTTCTCTCGTTATGCGGCCGTCGTAATCAACTTCCGCATAGTCACGCACGCGCCGAAGCAGGCGGTTGACTATTCTCGGTGTCCCGCGTGAACGACGCGCAATCTCGCGGGCACCCTCCTCGTCAATCTCAACCCCTAGAATCTCCGCCGAACGTTTGCAAATGACCTCGAGGTCTTCATGCGGATAAAAATCCAGATGAAAAATAATGCCGAATCGACCGCGCAAAGGCGCCGTGATCAAGCCCGCACGAGTGGTGGCCCCGATCAGCGTAAACTTTGGCAACTCGAGTTTGATCGATCGCGCGCCTGCGCCTTGTCCGATTAGCAGGTCGAGCTGGTAGTCCTCCATCGCGGGGTAGAGTTTTTCTTCGAGAGCAGGCATGAGCCGGTGAATTTCATCAATGAAAAGCACATCGCCTTCCTGGAGGTTCGTCAATAGCGCGGCAATGTCGCCAGCCTTTTCAATGGCCGGGCCGGCGGTCGAACGAAGCTCGGCACCCATCTCGTTTGCAATGATATGTGCCAGTGTTGTTTTGCCCAGGCCCGGCGGGCCAGTGAGCAGGACATGATCGAGCGCTTCTCGGCGAGCCAGCGCGGCCTTCATGTAGACGCGCAGATTCTCCTTCACCTGTCGCTGACCAATGTACTCGGCCAGTTTGGTTGGGCGGACAGTCAACTCAAACTGACGTTCGACGTCAGTTAAAGGAGCGCGTGCTGGTCCAGATTCAGTTGACATAGACTTGGTAACGCAAACTTTAGTTTGCGTCTTGTATCCTTTACTACGTTACGAAAATTAACGCTTTGCGTTACGCCTTTGCCAGCTTTCGCAAGCTGCGCCTCAAGATTAATTCAACCGTAATTTCGCCGCCCTCATCGATCGCCGAAGTGACAGCCTTCTCTGCACCATTCCTTTGGTAGCCGAGGTTCAAAAGCGCTGACAGCACGTCTGAACGCATGGAATCTTCACTCTCCGCTGGCGCGCCGCTCGTGGTTTTTGCTCCCAGTTCTTCCTCAAGTTCCGGCGATGACAACGAAGCGACTTTATCACGTAGTTCCATTACCAGGCGCTCCGCCGTCTTGCGGCCAACTCCTGGTATCAGCGTTAACTTCGCCAGATTGTTAGTTCGAATCGATGCGATCATCTCGTCTGCACTCATTCCGGAAAGCAACTTGATTCCCAATTGCGGGCCTATGCCGCTCACGGAAATCACGCGCAGGAATAGTTCGCGTTCTCGCGCCGTCTTGAAGCCGAAGAGTTGAAGCGCGTCTTCGCGCACGTGCGTATAGATTCGAAGCTGTACGTTGGAGCCGGCTTCTTCAAGATCATAAAAGGTCGAGACCGGAATGTTGACCTCATATCCGACGCCGCCCACCTCGACAATCACCGAATTTGGTTGCTTGGAAAGAAGAGTGCCGGACAGGTGTGCAATCATTGGAGACGTTTTCAGTAGATCCGGGGTGGTTGACTTGTGTGACGGCGCGATTGTAGTTGAACACTGCTGCATCCAGCAACGATATGTGAAACTATGGTTTACAGAAACCGCGATTACAATCGACCGCTTACCATTAACATCGCATTGGGTCTATACTTGGCACAGGCCCTCAGATGAAGTCAGAAAAGATTTCAGAACTAACCACCAACCGTTTGAGTGTTTACCTGCGCTGTCTCAACACGCTGGCTGCGGCCGGCATTAAGAGCATTTCATCACAGGCGCTGGCTGAACAATTCAATCTCAACTCCGCGCAAATCAGGAAAGATTTAGGCTACTTCGGAGAATTTGGTGTGCGTGGCGTTGGTTACTCGGTCGAGGATTTGCGCGATCACGTCACAAAAATCCTGGGTCTCGACAGGCCGCATCGGGTAGGCATCGTGGGCGCCGGCAGGCTCGGCACAGCCCTGGCAAACTACAGAGGCTTTTCGCGCTCAAACTTTTCAGTCGTGGCGCTGTTTGATAATGACGAAGCCAAGATTGGACGCCGTGTTGGTGAAGACAAGATTGTCATTCACGATGTGAAGAATATGCCGCGCATGGTCGCTGATGAATCGATTGACGTCATGGTGATCGCCGTGCCGGCGCGGGTCGCGCAGAGGGTTCTTAATCAAATCATGTCGGCAGGTATCAAGGCGGTTTTGAATTTTGCGCCTGCATCTCTTAACGCCCGGCTCGATGTGAAAGTAAAAACGGTGGACCTAACCACGTCACTGGAATCGCTCTCGTATTACCTGGCTCGACCACAAGCTAGTTCGGTAACAAACCCCAGGAGTAAGAACCATTTCGACGAGTTGACCGAGTTGAGTGAACAGAAACTGTCCTAGTATTTCCGCGCCGCATGGACGAACAAACCGCAAGACGTGAAATCGTAAACATTGGCCGGCTCCTGTACGAGCGTAGTTATGTCGTGTCGTCTGATGGCAATGTCAGCGTGCGTCTTGACGATGGGCGAATAGTCGCGACGCCGACAATGATCTGCAAAGGGCGCATGACTGAAGAATCGCTGGCCGTGACGGACGCCGGCGGAAGACCACTGACTGACCGCAAACCTTCGAGCGAATTGCAGATGCACTTGCTCATCTACCAGGAGCGCCCCGACGTCAAAGCTGTCTGTCACGCTCATCCGCCGCATGGCACCGCTTTCGCAGTCGCTGGATTGGCGATCGATCAGCCAATCCTTTCCGAAGTTATTCTGACGCTCGGGTGTGTTCCACTGGCCGGCTACGGCACGCCGTCAACCAATGAAGTCACAGAAGCAATGCGCCCACTCGTGAAACATCACAACGCATTGCTGATGGCCAACCATGGTGCGGTCGCGTATGGCTCAGATTTATGGCAGGCCTTCGATCGTCTGGAAACGCTAGAACACACGGCGCGCATTGCCATCCTGGCGAAGCTTCTTGGGGGCTCGCGAAATCTGCCGACCGATGCGATCGAGAAACTTATCAACTTGCGTGAAGCTGCGGGTTACCTTGGCGAAGGTGGACGCTGCCAGGCGTGCGGTTATTTGCACGAGACTCAGATGTCGTGTCCCACCGGTGATCGACCTCCTGCAGTGGGTGCTCAAACGACACCGTCAGCTAATGGTGCGGGAAAGATTTCGCTTACCAGGGAAGAACTGGTTGAGTTATTGACTCAGACGCTCAATCGCGGCGCAGGTAATGTTTGGTGAATGGTAAATGGCCGCAAAGTCATCTACTATTCACCACTCACGATTTACTATTCACTAAATAGGAGCAACTGAATGCAAGAAGCACTCGGTATGGTTGAAACCAAAGGCCTGGTCGCGATGATTGAGGCTGCGGATGCCATGGTAAAGGCGGCCAACGTGACGTTAATAGGCTATGAAAAAATTGGCGCAGGGTTTGTTACGGCAATCGTGCGCGGCGATGTTGCTGCGGTGAAAGCCGCAACTGACGCAGGTGCCGCAGCTGCCAGACGTGTCGGCGAACTTGTCAGCGTGCATGTCATTCCGCGTCCGCACGGCAGTGTTGATGATGCGCTTCCGATAGGCAACCGCAGCTAAGCATGATCATTGCGCGCATTCTCGGAACTGTCGTTTCCACGCAAAAAGACGAGCGTCTCCTGGGCAAGAAGCTGCTGATCGTGCGTCCCATCAACGTCGATGGCAGTGACACGACGGGCTATGTGGTTGCGGTCGATACCGTCGGCGCAGGCTTCCACGAACGTGTGTTGGTGGTGGCCGGGTCTAGTGCCCGTCTGGCGCAGGGAATGAAAGACACGCCGGTCGATGCGGCGATCATCGGCGTAATCGATACGGTTAATATTGCCCCACCGGAATGAAGTCCAATGTGTAATGTCCAAAGTCCAATGTCCAAGGTTAAGGCCTCGAGCCGTCAGGACCTGGGAGTTGCAGCGGGCATGGAACGCTGGACATCGAATATTGGACCTTGGACTTTGGGCATTAGACATTGGACTGAACTTAACTGATGCAACTCGCACGTGTTATCGGCACCGTCGTTGCGACGGTCAAGAACGAATCGCTTGAAAGTCGCAAGCTGCTGGTCGTTCAGACGCTCAACAAGGATCTGCAATCGATTGGTAAGCCAATGGTGGCAGTTGACGCTGTGGGTGCCGGAGTCGGTGAGTTGGTTTTCTGGTGTCGGGGAAAGGAAGCGAGCTTTCCTTTCAAACGAGAAGACACGCCTACTGACTGCACCATCATCGCGATCGTTGATTCAGACGCGCACGTAACGAATGGCCGATCGCTGAAGCGCTGACAACAGGAGTTCGCATGATTCTCGCAAAGGTGGTCGGAAACGTGGTCGCGACGCAACATAATTATCGGTACGATAACGCGCGCGTGATGCTGTGCCAGCAAATTACTCCTGAAGGTGAAGAGACACCCTACACGGTACTCGCGCTCGATTCAGTTGATGCCGGCGTGGGCGATACAGTGTTGATTGTCCAGGAAGGTTGGAGCGCTTCGACGGCATCCACTGGAAAGCCGCAGGCAGCGATCGATTCCGCCATAGTTGGCGTCGTGGATTACATCGAGCTGCTGAAAGACGAGTAGGACAGGCATTCCTGCCAGTCTATCAATTTATGAGCACGGAATTGGATCAAGCACGTGAGATTGCGGAGCGAATTGCTCGTCGGGTATCGAGCGAACGCGGATCCACTTCAACATCGTCCCACCCCAAAGCCGAAGTCGGCGCCGAGCTGGCTGCCGTCCGTGCCGGCCTTAGCGAGTTGCAAAGAAAAATTGCGCAGCTCGAAGCCAAGGTGA
>JALZOO010000579.1 GCA_030913905.1 Acidobacteriota bacterium | reverse complement strand
GGTTAGAGGTGGAACCCCTGAGTGACTATCCGAGTACGAGAATTCCGCGCTGACCTCCTCCAGAAGGCTTATGGGCTTCCTCAGTTCGAGAATCTGCTCGTCTCGTCTTGGAATCTGATCGCACTTAACTTGCAGAGTCTTCTCACGTTCACAAAAGGAGAGTTCGATAAGGCTGGGGATTCAGATCGGTGCGCGTTCTACGGTCGGGAAATGATGGGGATCGCTGTCGAATCGGCAGAGTTGGTCGGAAGCGAATTCCTTCGGTTTCGTCACGGGGCCCCCCGGCGATTCCATCAGGCCTCAAACGAGGAGCTCGATGCGCTCTTCGCAGAGCTTTCATCCTCCGTCTCGCCTTCCGAGATTCTGGACTTCCTCGGTCTCAAATCGTTATCAGCAAGCGAGCAGATTGAACCCTCGGTGCGTGATCACATCGGCGCTCGGGCTGCGGGCGCGATGCAAGATATTGCCTCCTTCTGGGTTGTGAGCATCATCGAAGCTCGATGGTTTCGCCACTTCCCGTCCGTTCTGAGCAAGGACGAGCCGCCGATGATCGACCGATCCGATAATCCCAGTCTAAAAGGCGTGATCGAGGAGATGGCAAAGGCGATTGATCTTCTAGACGTTGCGGTGCACCCGGACGGCAAGTCTTTCGAGTACGTGGGGCTTCGTCTATCTACCGTTCTCCGCGCGCCGTTGGTCGCGCGACTGGTGACCGAAATGGTCTTCAATCGGTCAGCGAATCTTCTGCTCGACCCCTCTTCGCGTAATCCGGAGGATGCAAAGCCAAAGATCTATCCAATCTTTTTCGGCGGCCTGGACCAGGAGGCCCGAGCAAGGTTGAAGGCGGCCTATTTCCTGGTCACCCTAAACTGATGGACGCGCCAGCTCCGGGTGCTGTGCGAGAGGACTGGCTGCTTAAGACGCTACTCGGTCGCGGCCTTCTCCGTGTCATGTCCCTACGGCTCAACTACATACGGGGGCTTAGCTCACGTACCCATCTGGTGTTGACGCGGCAGCGTGAGGATGCCTTTCTTGACCTAATCTGTAACCTCTGGACGCTTGTAGAGAACCTCTTGGCCGCATATGAAGCAGTCGTAAATAAGCTTGAGATCAAAGGGCCGGGCGACCGAAAGAATGTCCAGTCACGAGTGGGCGGACGAACCGCACCACCGGGAGTCAGGTTCCACAAGGCTATTTGGTTCTATCGGTCTCTCCGCGAAACGCCAGATCAGGAGTTCCTCGTCCGCGGGTTGGAACCGAGCCCGTCGCGTCGAACGCTAGAAGGCCTTATCGAGCGGAGCTGCGCGGTCTTGCAAAAGGACTACGAACGACTCCGCGAGTTTCGCGAAAGGTATGAACCATTTGCGACCGCTTACAAGCATGGCAGGGCTGTGTTTCATCTGCATCTTGGCGAGAAGTCCGCTGACGAATTCACACTGGCCCACGATGATAAGGCTCTGACGGTCTTCGACATCGACGAGAAAAGCGGGACCGAGACGGTCATCGAGCTTGCCATGGATGATGAAGCCGAAACTGATTGCCGCGAGATTCTGGAGATCGTGGAGAATCAGATTCCGCGTTTGAAGTCTTTCTTCGATTCACTGGTCGAGGCATGCAAGGGCTTCGCGGAGTGGTTAGAGGTTGGCCAACCGGAGGGTCAGCGAACGACTATCTACCTTAATTTCTTCGTCGACTACACTTCAGAGGAAGCATCTCTTCTGGCCAGCCTTAGATCGAAACCTACCTCTTGAACGGCGACTTCCCCTTCTTGTAGCCCGCCGGGATAGCGAAAACGGACTCGTCGATCGGCCCCTTCTTGACCTCGACCGCCTCGGAAAGCGTCTTCTGCTTCATGACGCCCATGTCGACGTCCATCTCGAGCGTCAGCGGGTATCCCTCGATCTTCCGCATCTCGTCGAACATCTTCATGTATCGCGTGCCCATCGGCCCCATCGAGGCGAACGAGTACTTGCGTCCCTCGTAGTACTGGGGCGGCGGTTTCAAGCCCTTCGCCGCGCAGAACCCGAACATGAGCGACGGTCCCATGGACAGCTCGTAGTCGTCGCAGTCGTAGCCCGCGATCTTGCGCGACTTCTTCGTCTTCTCGACCTTCACGTCGGAGGGCCCGCCGAACATCGATTCGAACATCGGGTTGCCCTTCATGTCCTTCTGAAGGCTGTCGAAGTAGGAGGCCATCTCCTCGACGGTCGTCTCCCAGTACTCCTTCTTCTTGTGGTCGATGAACGCGAGCCGTCCGGTCTTGAACTCCGTGATCGCGTCGCTGTTGCCGTCGGACG
>JALZOO010000226.1 GCA_030913905.1 Acidobacteriota bacterium | reverse complement strand
CCCTTCATTCAGACACGAAGAAGTGCACCTGCGGAGCGTTAAATTGCAGGGGCACGATAAATCGGGTGACTAATAAATAAAAGCCGCCTCCGACTCTACGTCGAAGCAGCGTTGAGCGTTCAAAACGCGAATGATTCGTTGCGAGTGAGTTTATAACCTGGGGAGAGTAAAGCTGAATTTCGATCCGCGGCCTACTTCCGATTCGAGATCAACACTGCCTCCATGTTGCTCGACAACTTCGCGCACAAATGAAAGACCCAGGCCTGTGGATTCCTCGTCCTTGTCCTCGCCTTCGCGGACGACGCGGTAAAACTTTTCCCACACCCGATCCTTTGCTTCTGCGGGAATGCCGTAACCTCGATCCTCCACGGACAGCCTTACTGCTTCTGCTTCAAGCGCAGTTGAAACCGTCACAGTCGTCCGCTCGGGACTATATTTGATTGCATTGCTAACTAGGTTCTTCACTGCCTGTGTGATCATGCTCTTATCGGCTGCTACCGGCGGAAGTTTTTGAGTTGGTTGTTCGATGAGACGTATTCGCCGCTTCTTCGCAACAGGTTGGAGTGTGGCGATCGTTTCCTTAACGACTTCATCCAGACGAAGCGGAATCTTCAAAACTTCCTGCCTGTCTTTTCGCTGCAATTTAGTAACTGCCAGGAACGTATTGATCATGCGCGACAGCCGTTGTGACTCGTTGGCAATGATCGTCACAAACTCCCTGGCCTGCTCCGGAAGGCTCTCGTCGTCCGTTAGTAACTCTGCAAAACCATTAATGCTCGTCAAAGGAGTGCGGAGCTCATGAGACATTAAAGAAATCATGTCGCTTTTTAGTTGGTCATACTCCTTGGCCCGAGTCAGGTCTTTGATTACCAGGGCCAGGCAAAGTGGATCCGGTGTTTTTCGCTGACCCTTCGGCGTCGGCTTCGCAGCGTCGTAGACCAGCGAAAGGCGCAACCCATAAGTCTCACCGCGATCTGCAAAGTTCAACTCGCCTTCATAGGGCTGTCCGGTTTGCAAGACTCTGCGCACCGCAATCGGCGGCTCGTCAAAAACGTCCGTACGAAACCGATCTAAGAGATCAAAGAGTCCTATCTTCGGTGTTTGCTCCGGCGTCAAACGTGCTAAAGCCATCAGCGGCCTGTTCATGAAAGCAATCCGGCCGTCGAGGTACGACAGGGCGACGCCATCGCCTATCTCCGACAACGCATTGATTCCAATACGTTGCTCCACCAGCGCTCCATTGAGCACATGCAACGATTGAAGTTTCCGGCTGGAAGCCTTAACGGAGAAAAATGCCAGCGGATTGTGGTCCAGGCTTTTGTGGGCCTCTTCACGTTGGAGGTTTCGTGCCAGTTGGCCTCCAACAGCGGCCAGCAACGCTCGGCTGTCTTCGTCAAATTCCTGATTGATGCGAAGGAGCAGTGCGCCGACGGTACGTTTTTCATGTCGCAATGGCCAGGCGATCGTTACGCCGGAGTCGTCATTACCGTTTTTCTCTACGACCACTTCAGACGCTTTTATCGCTCGTTCGCACAACTTAATTCCGTCGCGCCAAACAGAGTTTCGACTGGTGTCCATCGAACCGGCGGGCACACGAAGGCGAGCGGACGGAATCAGCCGGTGCTCAATATCGCGTCGGAACACAACGGCCTCCGTCGGTGACAACACTGTATCCAGAAGCTTCAAACTACTAAGCAATCTTTGGTGGGCGTCATCAGCTCTAACCGTGCCCAGTTGCAACGATGACGAATTCAGTTTCTCTGTCAGATCAAAATCCTGTTGTCTAAGACGCCTGACCTGCACTGTTATCGCGGCAAGCGAAGCAGCCATACCAACAGGAATGAAACAAATGTCGACCGAGAAATACCAAGACGCGCCGAGACTGAGTGCGGCCAAACCGACGAAGCCACCACCGACATAGGGGATGGCACGTCTTGCTCCAAACCGCGCGACAACAAATGCTACGGCGACCGACAGTCCGAAGGCCATTGCCGCAACAG
>JALZOO010000194.1 GCA_030913905.1 Acidobacteriota bacterium | reverse complement strand
CTTCTAAGTCGTAAGTTCCATCGAGATTGTCTTTCAGCAAATCATCGGTTGGTTTTATGGCTTCGAATTTATGAATGGACACCGGCACCGGCTTCCGTTCAACTTCCTCGCCGGCGCGCGCAAGCTCGTAGAGCTTACGACCACCTTGCTTCTTTGCTGAATACATCGGCGGCACTTGTTCGATCTCTCCACGGAGCTTCGCGAGTGCTGCTTCAATCTGCTCTGCGCTCCAGGGGCCGCTTGAACTCGGTTCATTGCCGCCCAGCCTTTGTCCAGTGAAGTCGCCGGTGTCAGTCGAATAACCAAGGCGAATGACCGCCTCATATTCTTTTTCCACGCCACTGAGAAACTGAGCCAGCCGCGTGGCCCGTCCGATGAGCAGCACCAGAACGCCGGTAGCAAATGGGTCCAGCGTGCCAGTGTGTCCAATGCGACGCACGCGCAGAATTCTTCTGACCTCCGCAACCACGTCATGCGAGGTCACATCAGGCGGCTTGTCGATAACCAGAACTCCATCCATGGCTTGCATTCTAGATTGCCCTGCGCCGATTAGCGATTGCTCCGCGCAAGTCTGTGGCGCTTTGCATCGTCTGTGATTAAATGCCCTGTGTGTGGAAGCAAAAATCGAGGAAACAGTCAGACAAAACAAGTGCTCGCAGTCTTGCGCCCGAAGAGCGTCGTAGGCTGACGTTTCAGCGCGCTGTCAAACTTCTCGCTACCAGATCACGTTCGGTGGCCGAGCTGCGGGAGCGACTCTTGCAGAATCGTCACGCGACCAAGCCGTTAGTCGAAGAGGTCATTGCACGTTTACGCGAATATGGATACCTGGACGATCAACAGTTTGCCCTTAGCTTTGCGTCGTCGAAGGTAAAACTCAGACCGACGGGCCGCCGGCGTCTGGAAAGAGATCTGTCTTTGAAGAAAGTTGACCGGGCGATCGTTGATGCAGCTCTCGACCAGGTGTTCGCCGAAACTTCGGAGGAAGAATTGATCGACCGAGCTATCGAGAAACGTGTGCGACTTCGCGGCCGTCCAAAGACTCGCGAAGAGGCGAAGAGCCTCTTCGATCACCTCCTGCGCCAGGGATTTCCTTTTGAGTTGGTAAGCGAGAAAGTTCGATCAATATCCCGGCCGGTTGATGACTGAATTGTAGGGGCGGCCCTCGTGGCCGCCCGTCGTTTCTCCAACGGGCAGGGACAAGCGCTGCCCCTACAGTTTTCCCCTGGTTTCACTCGCTTTTAAAGCGCGTGCTAAACTTCGATTAAGTCAGTTGTCAGTAGTCCGTGGTCAGACGCAAATCGCTCCTGCCTGCTGTCTCCTGCCTCCTGCATCCTGCATCCTGATTATGACTGGCAACGAAATTCGCGAAGCGTTTTTGAAGTACTTTGAACGGCACGGCCATACACGTGTGCGTTCCTCGCCGCTGTTGCCGGCAAACGATCCAACTCTGCTCTTCACCAATGCCGGAATGAACCAGTTCAAAGATGTCTTTCTGGGACTGGAAAAGCGTGACTATGTGCGCGCCTGTTCCTCGCAGAAGTGCCTGCGCGCGGGCGGCAAACACAACGACCTGGACGAAGTAGGAAAGACAGCTCGGCACCAGACGTTTTTTGAGATGCTGGGTAATTTTTCGTTTGGCGATTACTTCAAAGAGGATGCAATCAAATTCGGGTGGGACTTGTTGGTGAACGAATTTAAGCTCGACCCGGCTCGAATGTGGTTCTCGGTATTTGAAGGTGATGCCGAAGTTGGGCCAGATGAAGATGCCGAGCGATTCTGGAAGCAGGTTGGCGCGCCTCGTGAAAGAATTCTGCGCTTCGGCCGCAAGGATAACTTCTGGCAGATGGGCGAGACCGGGCCGTGCGGTCCATGCAGCGAGATTCATTACTACATGGGACCGGACCCCGGCGACGCTGAGAACTGCACCGAGAACGTGAATGGACCCGGCGATATCATCACCGAGATTTGGAATTTGGTCTTCATGCAGTTTGATCGCAGCGAGGTCGAACCGGGCAAATACAAGCTCACGCCGCTGCCGGCTCCGTCCGTCGATACGGGCATGGGCCTCGAACGCATCACCACAGTCTTGCAGGGCGTGAAGTCGAACTACGAGACCGACCTGCTCAAGGACATTGTCGAGTTCATCGCGAAACTCGCGGGTCGCAATTACGAAGCTGAAACACAAGAAGGCTTCGCGATGCGCGTCATCGCCGACCACGCGCGTGCAACTGCTTTCGCCATCGCCGATGGAATCTTGCCTGGAAATGAAGGCCGGAATTATGTAATCCGCAAGATCATGCGCCGTGCGATTTACCAGGGTCGCCACACGCTTGGTTTCAAGGATGCGTTTTTCCACCAGGTAACGAACTTTGTGGCGGACCAGATGAAGGATGCCTATCCGGAACTGGAAAGCCAAAGAGACTTCATAGACAAGATGGTGCGGCTCGAAGAAGAGCGGTTTGGGGCGACAATAACCGTCGGCTTGAACAAACTTGACGAGCTATTTATTTCGACTCAAGGGGCAATGCCCGAGTATAAAGCCCTCGCTCGGCTGTATGACACTTTTGGAACGCCGAGAGATTTGATTCGGGTGATTCTCGAAGAACACGGCTATCCTGTGGAAGAGGACGATTTTAACAACCTATTTGAAGCAGCTGTTAAAAAGCTTCAACCTACCGTTGGCGATGTTCTGAAGCAAACTCGAAATATATATGACATATCTGATTCCACAGTCGTGG
>JALZOO010000163.1 GCA_030913905.1 Acidobacteriota bacterium | reverse complement strand
GGGTTAGCTGCGCTAGGCTGCTGGCCAAGGGCAACGCCACTTGCAGCCAAGACTGCCGAAAGCACGTAAGCAATTAAGGTTTTGATTGGCTTCATTTTCACGAACCGTTCTCCTTACTCAGTACTCCCGAGAGTCCACTTCATAAGTCCACCGTTACCTGCCATAAAATTGATCATCGCTCTGCCTACCTCGCCGGTATAAAGACTGAGTCTCCACTATCGAACCATGCCGTTCGATCTCTATCAGTTCGACTCGCGCCTCAAGATCCTGATTGACGGTTAAGACATGATTCGGTGCGACTCTGAGCCAGTGACTACTGTCTTCACTCAAGCGCTCAGAGGAGATGATGACCGCCTTTCGCTCGGCTGACACTCCACGAACTCACAAACTCCATTGGCGTACTGATATTTCCTGCTAGCCGAGAAATAGAGGGAAGCCGGCTCTACGGTCTGGTCTGAAACGTAACGGATAGCGGCGACGTTTCGCCCGTCGGTCACCGCGAAGTTGTAATAAGAGGGCGCCGCACTTTCGGTCTCAGCGGTCCATCGCTCTAACTGGTCGACCGTTTTGATCAGTGTCTCGCCCAACTCATTTGCAGAGTGAGGCCGCTCAGAATCCCCCAGCAGATTAAGGAAAATGGCGAAGGCGTGTTCAGAGTCAGTTGTGCCGTCGATTGTGTTGTAGAGTCGATCGGGCAGCGACTGGCGCAAACGCCGCCTGATCTGCCGAAACCCTTCGATGGTGCCGTTGTGCATCCAGAGGTAGTCTCCGTATTGAAACGGATGACAGTTCGCTTCGCAGACGCGCATTCCCGGCGAAGCCGCGCGCACGTGAGCGAAGAAGCACGGCGATTTGACGTGTTCCGAAAGCCGTCTCAGGTTCTGGTTGTTCCAGGCCGGAGTCAGACTGGTAAAGACGCAGGGTGTCGGGCTGATTTGGGGCGAATACCAGCCCACCCCAAAGCCATCGCCGTTGAGAGGTTCCTTTCGCTCTCTAGACTTATAGCTCTGTAGGATCAGTGAGTTCTTCGGCCGATAGAGCAAATCGGCCAGCAGAACCTCCGGTCCCATGTAACAGAGAAACCTACACATCGTTCTTTATGCCGTCCTCTAACTGTGCGACCTCCGTGTAATCCTCGGGATGCCTCTCAAACTCAGTCCGGCACCCAACGGAGCAGAAGTAATACTTTCGCCCCTCTTGAACGAGAGATTCCTTAACCTGACTCTCATCAAGTTCCATCCTACAAACCGCGTCCTTCACGATTCGTGTGCTCGCTTCCATAAAACCCGCTACTTCGCTCTCACAAGCCGGTTGTACATTGCGCCCGACGCGGCGCACACAATCGCTACGAATATCGTGACAAAGACAAATCCGATCACTGCTCCACCCCAGGTAACAGATCTTCCAACTTTGTTAAGGTCCATGTGCGTGATGTAAGTCCCGAGTGTGGATGCGGCTTCTGGCGCGATCGCGACAAAAGCGGCGCACGCCACATAAGTAATCGCGGCCATCACAAGGCCGGTAATTGCTAATGCTTTGACGTTTGTCATGATGATTTCTCCTTTCAATGAGATCGATAGTTCAAACTAGTCAGACCTTGCCGAGCCGTAGGCCCGGATTATTTGCTCTCGGATTTGGGTCGGTTTTAACCCCTGGCGTTCGAGGTTGTAGGCCATCACTGCTTCACCAATGCATATCCCACAGTTCTCGCCATGCTCATCTTCAAAGCAGCTATGAAGACTCTTGTGCCCCTTGCTCATATCGCAATGGCAATAGCAAGGTAGCTGGGCCAGTGTTTGCGGAATTTCTTGAGCCGCGCGGTACGCCAGCTGCACATTGCCCACAAATAATTCCGGCGCTAGCGTTCCCCGCAGGGTATTCAAAGACGGAGCATCCTTAAAGTGCGCGGGTACGCGACTCATTGCCTCGTGGTTGTGCGCAATTGTTGGTGCTGCGGTGGGTGGGCGCGGATCTGCGATTGGAGCAGGAGTTGATGCTGCACGGTTTTGTTTTCTAGGTGACCACAACTCAAACGTTGCAAAAGCAATCACGAGCAAGATTGGAGCGACAATCAAAATCTTTTTCATGAGAAGTTCCTTTCGAAAGTTTCTGCTGACC
>JALZOO010000156.1 GCA_030913905.1 Acidobacteriota bacterium | reverse complement strand
GCACCGATTTACACGCAATATGAGAATCCGCAGACGACCATTCTTTTCAACCAGAGCGAGATCGAAATTCATCTGACGGCGCGTGGACGAACTGAAGACGACGCGAATAGTTTGCTGGATCGATTGTCAGGACAGCTTGAGGAACGCCTCGGCAACGCAGTGTTTTCGTTTGCAGGCGAGAAGATGGAAGAAGTCGTCGGGCTGAAGTTAACACTCGGCGGCTACACACTGGCAGTTGCGGAGAGTTGCACCGGCGGACTAATCGCGCAAAGACTAACCGATGTGCCGGGTTCGTCGAAATACTTTGTTGAAGGAGCAGTGACCTACTCGAATGAAGCGAAGACGCGCACGTTAGGTGTGAAGCCGGCGTTGATTCTTAAACATGGCGCGGTCAGCGCGGAGGTAGCGGAAGCGATGGCCGAAGGGATGCGCAAGCGGGCGAGAACAGATTTTGGTTTGGCGGTGACTGGTATTGCGGGCCCGGGAGGCGGAAGCGAAGAGAAGCCTGTGGGACTGGTTTACATCGCACTGACTGATGACGTTCAGACGAAGCATCGCAAGCTGCAAATTCCCGGTGACCGGCAACTGATTAGATGGCGTGCATCGCAGGCGGCGCTGGATTTGTTGAGGAGAAGACTAATCTGATCTTTGGTCACAGGCGACCCTCAAGATTTCGAGGTGCTCGTCGAACGTGAAATATAGCGAGAACAACGATCGTGTTGGCTTCAGGTAAGAAATAAATGGAATAAGGAAAACGTTGCACGACTACTCTCCTAACGTCACCACGAACTTTCCGGAAGCGTTGCGGCTGGTTCGCTATTCTCTCAAGGTACTTTTCAATCTCAATCCTGAACTCAATGCCAAGTCCGACTCGTTTGTTTTCATACCAAGCGACTGCTTCATCGAGTTCGAGCTGGGCAACGCGACGAAAGACCAGGGGAGTGTGCATCAAGTCTTCCCATACTTGGATTCAAGATCAGCTTTCACCGTCTCCCATGCGACAACCTCGTCAGGATTCTTTTCATGTGCAGCCAGTCGCCTATCCAATTCCTGCGCCTGTGCGGTGGTCAGCTCAGGCTCGTACCCGTCCTGGATGATGCTTTCCCAAAGCGCTTCTACCAGTTCTATTCGTTCAGACAGAGGTAGGCTTTTTGCCGTGTCTAATATGTTCGTGCTCATGAGGGAAGTTTAGAACGCCGCTTGCGCGAAAACAAGAGCGATGCGCTTGTGGTCTAGTGTTTGGCGATGAGCGGAAACCGTTCCGGATGCATAATCGATTCAACTGTCAGGTCGATATCAAGATCGGGCCAATACAGATGACGAGGGTTTAGAAACTCAACATTGTGGCTGGCGGCTACAGGAGCATTTCTAAACCAGGGAAAGTGATCGAAAGGGAGAAACGACTCCTTTTCGCCAATCAATATCCATATTCCCTGTTTGTCAATTTGTGTGACCTCAGCCTCTAAAGTGATCTTGCCACCGTCGCTTGATTTCATCTTGTGTTCCTCGAGTAGTGCTAGTGGGACATTTTGGAGCTTTTTCATAACTTCCTAACTGGGGAGCGCGGGCGACCCGCCCGCAATGAGCGCGAAGCGCGAAAATGAATTGAAAGGCGGCTTGCAAGATTGCGCGCCTGCGGCGCGTTGCGGGCGAGGCGCCCGCGCTCCCAGTAAAAAGTTGCTCGTAACAATCAAACTGACGCACCACCAGATTAGTCGGCTCGTTTGAAATAAGAAGGACAACCATCCATGATACTGGTCGCTCTGCCTTAAGGAGGAACGATGTTGAGGCACTTATCGTTCTGAAAGTTAGAAAGAGTATTTGCATGGGAGATTGCTATTGCCGCCGACTCTCGTGATCGTCATTGCTTATTTGCTCGGATCGATTCCATTTGGATATTTGATTGTTCGAGCGAAGCAAGGCGCCGACATAAGACAGACAGGTTCTGGTGGAACTGGCGCCACCAATGTTTCGCGACGCGCTGGAAAAGGCGCAGGCGTACTGACACTGGTG
>JALZOO010000114.1 GCA_030913905.1 Acidobacteriota bacterium | reverse complement strand
GCCTCCAATTCGTAGTTTCGGACGTAAGACTATTTACCTTGTTAGTACGCGGATAGTCTTGAGTAGGTTGCAGCGCTCAACGCTGCGCTTAGGCGTCCAGTATGAGGCTCACTGGCTGGCCCACGCGGATCGTACCCGTTTGCACCACCGTTCCATAGACGCCCGCGTTGTTCTTGTTCAGCCGCACCACTGTCTTCAGCACCCGCGCGTCTTGTTTGGCCGTGTCCGGATCGAGGTTGATCATCATGCATCGCACGTCTCGCGCCGTGACGCTCACGGCTGGCTTTGGCTCGCTGTTGCCGAACGCCAGTGTTCCGCCAACCCAACCATCCTCGAGAAACGGCTCGGGATTGTGAGTATCGAGCACAATGTTGGCTCGGAACCGCCTGCGATCGAGAGCCCCTCCCGCCTCCTGACCGATGCCGGCAATCGTCGCGAGGCTGATTACGGATACCGTGGCATCGTCGAAGATCCCGTGCTTGAGCTTCATCAATTCCACACTGCTGCCAAAACGCTCGGCGACCTCGCGCTCGAGCTCGGCGCTGCGCAGCTCAAGTTGCCTTCCGTCGGGTGTGCGGACGTGAGTTGGCAGGGGCTCGCCGCTACTCTCGTCGAGACCGAATGGGTGGTACCGGAGGAGTTCAGCGAGGCGGCTCGCCGCAAGCCATGGGAAGCCGCTGTTATCTTCCAAGCGTCGGAAGGCGTAGCGCCGATCCCCATCGAGACCATGCCACCCGAGGAATGCCGACTCGGTCGCCGTACCAGCCATCGACTTGACGGGATACCGCACAAGTTCGCAAACATGCCCGAGTTGAATCATCAATCAGTCACTATACGTCACGCCGCCGTAAGCCGGGGAAGAATGCGTTTCAGCTGCAGTGCGCGATCAGCATGCCAAATCAATCTTGTTCCCAATCACTCCGCTGCTTCCCAAGCGATCATGTTGTCCAGTTGTCCGAAATTTGGTCCACGATTCACGCGATCGTTACCAAGGTCGAAGTATTGCAGCGTTCGATTCCGCGTCGACTCTAGTCTGGCAAGAATGTCCATATCA
Source organism: Acidobacteriota bacterium (assembly GCA_030913905.1). GTDB lineage: Bacteria > Acidobacteriota > Blastocatellia > Pyrinomonadales > Pyrinomonadaceae > PSRF01. The sequence goes on along the minus strand of JALZOO010000114.1, from coordinate 1,767 downwards.
ACTCCAGCCGCCCAACGCTGGCCTTCAGCTGTAGTGCGATCAGCATTCAAGCGGCAGGAAAACAATTACTCGAGAAACATGGTCAGGACTCAGGACTCAGAACTCAGGACTCAGGACTCAGAACTCAGGACTCAGTACTCACGACTTGTTAGGGCGGCATCACCCAACCTTATATCGTCAGTGTAAATCCGCCATCCGGCGTCAGTGTTGTGCCGGTGATGTAACTGGCCTCATCCGAGCATAGGAAGAGGATGGATTGAGCTATCTCCTCCGGGCGACCCGCGCGCCGAAGATGAACAGTTAGCAACGTTTTGTCGTACAACTCGTCCCCAAGGATCTTTCGGCCGCGGTGATGCATCGGCGTATCAATGAATCCCGGACACACAAGGTTTACTCTGATTCCCTGAGGCGCCAATTCCGCGGAAACGCTCGTCGTCAACCCGATGAGGCCGTGCTTTGAAGTGACATAGGCCGAGCCGGTTTGGAAGCCGAGAAAAGAATTGACGGAGCCGATGTTGACGATTGCCCCACCGTGTCCGCACTCGAGCATGGCTCTAGCCTCATACTTCATGCAGAGAAATGTGCCTTTCAGGTTGATGCCCAGGACTCTGTCCCATTCATCCTCAGCTAGATCAGTGATTCCGGTCCACTGCCCCTCGATGCCGGCGTTGTTGACGGCGTAGTCGAGACGACCGAACGTCTCCATCGCATGAGCGACCATCCGTTCCACATCCTTCGCTGCCGACACATCCGTCTTGATGGCGGTCGCTTTCCCTCCACGAGCTTCGATCTCGGTCACAAGCGAAGCGAGCTCATCTTGCCGCCGAGCGGCCAGCACAACCCTTGCACCCTTCGCCGCGAAGGCCTCTGCGGTTGCCCGTCCGATCCCACTGCTCGCTCCGGTAATCAATGCAACTTTGTCGTTCATATCTGACATTTGAATCCTCCCATTCACTCATTAATTGGTGCCCAACGCTGGCCTTCAGCTGCGGCACGCGCATGACCTCTCAGTCGCTTGACCACCGCCGCCATCTGCGGTGATCTTGAGTTGCATGAAGAAATCCATCAAGACATCGCTGATCATTATCGCGCCGGCGTTGCTCGCCTGCCTCGTATGTCTCGTCTGGCTCGGATCGCGACCGGATGAACCTTACGAAACAGTCGCCTCGATCGTCTCAGAGACCTCCCGAGGCCCGGCGTTCGAGGTGCGTGTCGTCGTGCCTCGGTTGGCCCGGCCCCTCGGCGGGATCCTCCCGGATTGGGTCGTGAAGAAGCTCGATGGTACGCCCAGCGAACTGCGGTTTGACCACACGAGCAGTGGCGCCCAGATCGGCAGCGTCGGACAGGACCGCGTCGAGCTCCGCGCCGACGGCTGGGACCTCTTGATCGAGACCGACGCCGAAGGGCGCATCACTCCAGCGACGCGCCTCGTGTTCCCGCTGGCTCTCGGGGGCAGGCAGTTGAGACTGAACTGCCGACCCGCGGATCGTGCCACCGGTTATCTCCATACCACCACGCGGGCAGGCTCCGACGAGGTCGGCGGCACCTTCCTCGTCGAGCTTGCGACCTGCAAGAATGCCGAATCGGGCAAGACCACCAATTGGCCGGCATCACCGCTCACCGTCATCGGGAGCTTCCTGGGTCCGCCACACGGCCGTCGCTAGAGCAAAGGGAGAAGGCCCAAAGGCCTGCGGTTGAGCGGCCGCGACTTTCAGCGGTTCGCTCCAGTCGCGTGTTAGCCCGCTTATTGACTGTCGACTATTGCTT
>JALZOO010000048.1 GCA_030913905.1 Acidobacteriota bacterium | reverse complement strand
GTCGTCTTCTACCCACCTTATAGGCCCATTCTGGTAGATAACCTTCCAACAAGCAGTGCTTAACATATGCTTGCTCACGTCCTTGATAGTTTGCGAGGTCAACTCTAGGCATGAATCAGAGATGTGTGTGGGGCACCCCATTCCAAGTCGTCCCTTCAAGAGTGCGTCCGGCAAGTTTCTTGCTAAGCCGTACCATTTCCACCGGCCGCTCGTTGTTTAGCTCCAGCAGCCTTGGTCTGGCGATTTCGTTTGTGAGGTCCGCCGGGACCCAATGGCCCCATTGCTTGAAATGAAACGGCACATTGAACTCTTCGCATTGATTCAAAAGACCTACTACCCAATCCGGGTGCATGGGGCGTGAATTCCCGCCGCTCTCACCGCCGGCTATGATCCAATCAATAGGGTGAAACCCTCTCCTCTGAAACCAAGGGCGTAGGTTGAGCTGGCCAAGCAAGGGTTCACATGACAGAAAGCGGACAGCAGCCGGAATTTTCAAAAGGAAAGGAAGCCGCTTCTCAGCTAATGTCTGGTTTTCAACGCTTGTGCCCAACCAGACATTGGGTGGCCAATCGTTGCGCCAAGGTACAAGCCTTTCGATGTTCTGTGGCCGTTTTGTCAGAAGCAGCCAATCAAGATTCGGCGTGTCGTGGATGAGTTGCCAGAGCCGTGCGCGTTCAGAGTTGAGATCGGAACGGCGTTCGAATACGTCCGCCATGCTTGCGCAAAACACTCTTTCACGTCGGCCAGCAAGTCGAGCATCTGCATTCCAAACGAGTGGCTCTCGCCAATGTGCGTCACTGAAGAAGCGGCGTGGCGCGTCCGTCCCCCAAAGCTGGTGACCCATACGCTTCGCCCACAACTCCGCATAGCAATGATCACAGGCCGGAGAGACTTTTTTGCAGCCCCACCAAGGGTTGAAGGTGTGGTGAGTCCATTCGATGTGAGAGTTTTTCGCCATTTACCTTGGGGGATTCTAGCTTATGGTCCGTCGATAGCGAATAGGTTTATGTTAGTGAAGACTTCTGCGCTGATGAAAGAGTTTCGGTAGAGCTCTTCTGTTTGAGCAAGCAAATAAGTCTCAACTGCACGCTTCACCAGCTCAATCTCATTCGCCGGATAGCATTCCGGTAGTCTTCGCAACTGACTTAATTGAGCTGGCGTGAGCCAGAACCCCCCGATTTCAAAACCGAAGAGATTCGGCACGGCCAGCTCCAGGGCAGTGCGATGAACGGCACGCAGGTATTTCGCTAACTGCGCTTCGATCTCAACAGTGCAATCCGCCAGGGCAAACGCGCATAACGTCAGGTCTGATGAGCCACTTTGAGGATCTTCTTTGTCCACCTTCTGACTCTCGCCTTCGCAAGCAGGCCTGTCCCACATCTCAAGGTGGACAGGCAGGAATGCCTGTCCTACTACGCCTGAGAATTTGAATAATTGCGAATTAGTCCGCGCACAACGCCTTGAAGCTGAAGTCTGCCCGGCGTCTTGATGAATATTGGCTTGTACTGTGGATTGGCCGGTTCCAAACGAATGAACTCCGGCTCGCGATAGAATTTCTTGACCGTTGCATAGTTTCCGTCGATCAAAGCAACTACCATCTGACCGTTCTCGGCAGTGTCCTGCGCCGACACAATGATGATGTCGTTGTCCTGAATATTTTCTTCAATCATTGAGTCGCCGCGAACTCGCAAAGCAAACATTCTCCCGCGGCCAATCATGTTTCGTGGGGCAGAGACGGTTTCATGAGACAGAATCGCTTCAATCGGCTGACCGGCAGCGACCAGTCCGAGCAAAGGAATCTCACTTCCCTCGTCATCATTTTCCTGTTTGACGACTTCTATGCCGCGGCTGACATTGGGAATGCGCTTAATCAGCCCTTCACGCTCGAGCGCTGACAGGATGCTGTGCACGCTTGCCGGCGAAGTCATCTGAAATTGTTTGCCGATCTCGGCAATCGTAGGTGGCTGTTTCTGCGTGTCGAGATAGCGGGAGATAAACTCATACACCTGCTTTTGCCTTGCTGTGACGGGCATCGAAAGCTCCCTTCGCCAATAAAAATTTGCCTCAACGCAAGCCGTTGTGATATTTTCGCTTTGTACCGAAATTAAGCGAATATTACCGAAGAAGGCGGGCGGCGTCAAGGGAAAATAAGGCATGGTTCTCTCCTACAAGGGTTATAGAACATGAGAGCTGCAATTTCAAAAGCTGAAATCGAATCCGCGCTGGCCTCTCGGTTTTTCTCAGCCTTCAAGCAACAGGAAAAACCGCCTGCGGAAGTAATAGCCACGGGCATTTCGCAAGTCGACGCTTTTACTGGAGGTGGTCTCCCGCGCGGCGCGATTGCGGAGATCTACGGCCGGCGATCT
>JALZOO010000557.1 GCA_030913905.1 Acidobacteriota bacterium | reverse complement strand
AGGAACACCTGCTGGTTGCTCTTTCAAAAGCGCTGGGCATAAAGCATGAGCATCACGATGTAGTTGGTGTCGATAAAGCAGCCATCAAGGTGCGCATTCGTGAAGTCAAAAAGAAGAGAGATGAGGCCCTGGCGGCGCATGATCACGCGCAGCTCAAAGTCGCCCGCCGAACAATTCACCGCCTCAAGCGTCAGATACACAAGGCGACCGTCTAACATTCTTTAGAGCTAAAGACGCGTGTCACCGGGCGTCTTGCCGGGCCCTGGCGATGAATGACTCGATGTCTGATATCTTCCGCGGCAACGCTTCCGTCATCCACTTCACACCAGTTGGCGTTACCAGCATGTCGTCCTCAATCCTTACGCCGATCGTTTTGTATTTCTCAAAGGCTGGTCGCACAGCAGCGATGAACTTTTCGTTCTCCGGAGTCTTCGCCAAATTGTCGAGCGCGTCGGGGCCAATATAAATCCCCGGCTCATTTGTGAAGATCATTCCAGGTTCAAGTTTTGTCCCGTAGTTCCCCACGTCGTGCACGTTCATTCCCAGCCAATGCGACGTGCCATGCATGAACCACGTTCGATACTGTTTCGAGTTGCGGTCGGTAATCAAACCCAACTTCAACAGACCATCTTTGATAACTTCCGTCGCCGCACGATCGACGTCTGAGATCAACGCCCTGGGTCGTGTCGCCTTTGCTGCCGCTTCCTGAGCGTCAAACACAATCTGGTAAATCTCGGCCTGAGCTTTCGAAAACTTTCCGCTAACCGGAAAAGTTCGCGTCACATCCGCCGTGTAATGTTCATACTCGGCGCCGACATCCATTAAAACCAAATCGCCCGGCGTGATCTGCCCCTGAGACTCGATGTAGTGAAGGATGGTAGCGTTTGGCCCACAGCCGACAATCGATGGATAACCCCAATGGTCCGCGTTGCGAAGTTTGAACGTGTAAATAACCTGGGCATCGACCTCGTATTCCCACTTTGCGTCGCCCGCTGCCACCCAGGCACGCTGCTGCGCTTCACTCGTAATATCGATCGCGTGCTGCATGAGCTTGATCTCGAGAGGCGACTTCACGAGACGAAGACGAGCGAAGATAGGCGAAGCGGTTTTGACGTGATACCCCGGTGCTGATTTCCACTCGGATGCCAGGCGAAACTCCTGACGGTATTCCGGACCCTCCGGTTCTCCGGCGGCGAGCAGGTAGAGCTCAGCTTCATTCTTCACGGCGGCATCGAATAGTTTTTCAAAACCAGAAGACGTATTCGTATCGGCAGGGGCTGCGGTTGAGGAAAGCAGGATGTTTTCAGCCTTCGGTCGATACGGCTGGCGGTCCTTCAACGCACGCAGAAAAGGCGCAAGTTCACTCGCCTCCCAGATTTCTTTTATCCCCGAAATTCTAGCGGCTTCTTCAGCGCTGTACATGCGGCCGTTCCATTGCTCTGCAAACGAATTCCGCCTCCGCAGGAACAATATCTCCGGCAACAAGCCGTTGCCCGGCGTCAAAACCAGGCTCACGCCTTTTTGCTCCAGGTTTGTCAGGTAGTAAAGATTGTTCTCCTGCCGGTACTCGTAATAGACATCGTTCGCATACACACGCGGCTCGGTGCTCAACAGGACCATCACAGCTTTCGCACCGATCGCCTGGGCTACGCGTGCACGACGACCTGCCAACTCCGCGTGTCGAGTCTTTTCGTCGAAAACCGGCGCCGGCGGCGCAATTCGAATGATGGAAGTTTTCGGGGCATCACTCGTGTTTGCTCCTGCGGGTAGCATCGCGGCATTCAACGCGAGCGCTAACGCACACACGAACAGGCCTTTTGTTTTGAGCGATCTCATGCTTTCTCCTCACCGGCAATGCGGATTATCGACCTTTGTTATAACTCAGGCGGGATGTTGGGCTACGGATACCTCGCAGGTCTCCTGCGTACAATTCGTTCACCGGGTCGTAGCCGCCGTGTGGTTCCATCAGGATTTATCAGAACCCGCGACCCATCAGGACTTGTCACTAATTGCGTGCCGTCCGGTAGCTTTCTGATTATTGGCGCGCCCAATCGTTGCCCGCGCCTTCCCAATCGAAAAAGGTCGGCTTGGTTTGTTTGGGAATTGGTAGAGTCCGCGGGCACATTCTGCTGGGAAGGAAACTGCTCGAATCCCGGCATCGGTGTAACCGGGGGCACTTGTGCAGCAGTCGGCGCGGTCTCGGATTTTTGACTACTCTTGGCGGCTTTCTCGTTTTTCTTTGCGGGGACCTCGGCGCGCTGGTCTACGGCTTCGTTTGTCTTTTCCTCAGTCACGGAACCACCAGTGGGTTCTGTGCTGCTCGTAGATGTGGCATCAGGTTCGGGTACGACCGGATTCGGATTCTGCACCTCAACTGAGTTTACCGGCGTCGCCTCAATTGAACTGTTTCGACGCTGATAAGCGTAGAACACTCCAAACACCGCGCCGATCAGAAGCACTGCAGCCACTCCCACTGCCCACGGTGTCATTCTTCTTTTTGATGGGGAAAGCGGCTGCTGCACGACTGTAGTCTCGCCGGCTTTCATTGCTGTTTGTTTGACTGTAGGAGTCGCAGTCACGCCGCTAGTCGCATCAGGAGGTGGGAACAACACGGTGGCCGCCTCAGCTCTGCCTGACAGAGTTGCTACTTCTTCACTGCCCTTGAGCGCTGCGCGCATTGCGGCCGCGGTCGGGTATCGCTGTTCGCGATTTTGACTCATCGCGCGCGCCAGAACGGCGGCTACTTGCGGTCCAATGGAACTGCTGATCTCATTCGCCGGCCTGAGCGGATCCGGTTGACTGTTCACCAGCGCAGCAGCACGAGTCAGTGCGTCAGGCGGTTTGACCCCCGTCATCAGGTGATACAACGTCGCACTCAGCGCGTAAATGTCGCTGCGAGTGTCTGTACCCAAACCCTGAATCTGTTCCAGCGGGGCGTAGTTTGGTGTGTAGCCGAAGATGCTGGCAGACGTCGTGACAATAGAAACTCCGGCGCCACTTTCACCTTTAGCCAAACCAAAATCCAGCAAGATGATCTGACCTCTGGGAGTCAGCTTAAGATTTTGGGGCTTGATGTCGCGATGGATAATTTGCGGCTCTTGAGTGTGGAGGTAATCAAGTGCATCAAGGAGTTGATCTCCCCAGGTCAGAACCTGATCGGGGGGAAAAGGTCCCTGCTTGTCCTTCATCATCTGCGCGAGGTCGTCACCTGAGATGTACTGCATTATCAAGAACTGTCCATCGCTTTCCGAAAAGTGATCGCTCACTCGCGGCAGGGCCGGATGATGCATTCGCGCCAGCAGTCTGGCTTCGCGTTCAAACTGTTTTCGCAGACGTTCGTCGGCAAACAGCGTCTCTTTCAAAGCGACGGTGGTGTCGAGGCGTTCGTCAACCGCTTCGTAAACGGCGCCCATGCCTCCCTGTCCCAGTTGGCTAATAATGCGATAGCGGCCTTGTAAAATCGTTTCTGGCGTGAGCATGAATTTGGTTTTGATTACACCGTCAAGTTAGTCCCGGTCGAGACTTAAGACGGTCAGGCGACATACAGGGACGAGTAATTTCACTTCGGATAGCGTTACTGCGATGACTTCGGAAGTCGCGGCTATTATACACGCGCTCTAACTGACACGAAATCAGCGTCACCTCGCTTTCAACGCCTGTTTGAGCCTGCCACGGATCAGGCGTATGCTAATCACGCTTGAGTGAACCCTTTCCTTTGCGCGACAACGAGGTCATTGACGTCGGGCCTCCCAAACGAAGGCGCTGGCGCCGCTGGGTAATCGCGGCAATCGTGCTGCTTCTCATTATCGCGTCCCGCAGCCTCTCGGTTTATCTATCCGCTGTTTGGTTTGAATCCCTCGGATTCTCTGCCGTCTACTGGTACATCTTCAAACTTAAACTAGCACTGTTCGTAGCCTTCACGATCGGTACCATTGCGCTTCTTCGCACCGCACTCTGGTTGCTTGAACGGGCCTTTGCCTCCCAAACAAGTGAACGGCGTACGATCTTAATAAACAACCAGCCCTTTCAATTCTCTCCGGAGCGCTACGTGCGCCCACTCGGATGGGTACTCGCCGTTCTGTTTGGACTGTTTTACGGCTTGGCCATGAAGGACAACTGGCAGATCTTTGCGCTCTATTTCAATCAAGGCGCAGCACCGACGCCCGATCCGATCTTTGGCAAGCCGCTTGGCTTTTACTTGTTTACGCTGCCGGTGTACGACCTTTTTAGCTCGTGGTTAGTGACAGTAGCGTTTGTCGTGCTGTGCGCAGCGATCGCTTATTCACTACTCGCAGTGCCGCAGAAAGTTTTGAAAACTGCCGGCAGCATTTCCAGCAAGAAGCCGTTTTCCGCAGTTTCAATCGCACTGGCGGCCTTTCTCGTCTTGCTCGCCTGGCGTACCTACCTCTCCCGCTTTCCATACCTCTGGAACGATCATCAGACTTTTTCAGGCGTCACATTTACCGAGGCTAACTACCTGTTGCCCGCCCTCTATCTTGTTTGCATCGCTTTGCTCGTAGCTGCGGCGATTTGCATTGTTAACGCCTTCACAAAGCGTGGGTTCCGACTTCTGTTACTGGGGATCGCCATCCCGGTCGCAGTTTATATGGTCGGTGTTTTTCTGGTTCCAGCTTACGTCAGCAGCTTCATCGTCAAACCAAATGAGCTGGGACGCGAATCCCCTTACATTGAACACAACATCGCGTGGACGCGCCGTGCCTTTGGACTTGAGCAGGTAGAGTTGCGAGAGTTTCCGGCGGAGAATTCTATCGACGGACTCGATTTGGCTGCGAACCGTGCCACACTTGAGAACATTCGTCTCTGGGACTGGCGCGCACTCCAGGACACGCTCAAACAAATCCAGGCAATCAGAACTTACTACGACTTTCCGGACGTGGATGTCGATCGTTACAGCCTCGACGGCAGTATCCGCCAGACGATGGTCGCGGCGCGCGAAATCGACGTTAAAAAACTTCCCGAGGCCTCCCGCAACTGGATAAACGAGAAACTGGTCTACACCCACGGCTACGGCGTCACGATGAACACGGCCAACGGCTTCACTCCCGAAGGGATGCCGCGATTCATCGTTTCGAACATGCCGATCGAGTCCAATTCAAAGGACGTCACAGTAAACCGGCCCGAGATTTACTACGGACAGGAAACCAACACCGATGTTTATGTAAAAACCCGCCAGAAAGAGTTTGATTTTCCTCAGGGCGAAACAAATACCTACACAAGTTACGAAGGGTCGGGCGGAATCCGAATCGGTGGCGGCGCGCGGCGCATGATTCTGGCGTGGGCGCTGGGCGATCTGTCCAAACTTCCTTTTTCAGATGACGTCACGTCTGACAGCCGCGTTCTCATCCGGCGAAACATTCGGGAGCTCGTCAACGGAATCGCACCGTTTCTGATCTACGATAACGATCCTTATCTCGTCATCAGCAAAGATGGAAAATTGTTCTGGATGATGGATGCGTTCACCGAGTCGTCTACCTATCCCTATTCGCGCCATCATGATGTTGCAGGCAACAGAGTCAACTACATCCGCAATAGCGTTAAGGTGGTAATCGATGCCTATAACGGCTCCACACATTTCTATGTCTTTGATCCCCAGGATCCTTTGATTGCTGCATACCGCACCACATTTCCCGTCTTGTTCAAAGACGCGGGAGAGATGCCGGCTGACCTGCGCGCTCATATTCGTTATCCCGAAACGCTGATTCGGGCGCAAGGCGAAGTCTACGGGCTCTATCACACGCAAAGCGCTAAAGTCTTTTTCCAAAGAGAAGACGTCTGGAATGTGGCACAAAAGATCAGTTTCGATGAACAAAACCGAAAACAGATCGGACCGATTGATCCCTACTTCGTGTTGATGCAGTTGCCGGGCGAGCAGGTACAATCGGAGTTTGTGTTAATCCTGCCGTTCACTCCCGCTGGTCGAAATAACATGATCGGCTGGATGGCGGGCCGTAGCGACGGCGACAACTACGGCAAGCTGCTCATCTACAACTTTCCCGAGTCGCGGCTGGTTGATGGCCCAATGCAGATCGAAGCACGGATAGACCAGAACTCGGATCTCTCTTCCCAATTCACTCTGTGGAACCAGCAGGGCTCCCGAGTCCTCCGCGGGCATCTGCTCGTGATTCCCATTGGTCGCTCGCTCCTTTACGTTGAACCAATCTATTTAAGGGCTGAAAGCAGCCCAATGCCGGAGTTAAGGTTGGTGGTATTGGCAGCTCAGGACAAGTTGGGTTATGGCCGGAGTTTCGAGGAGGCCCTCACAAACCTGGCGGGCGACCTCGCTCGCGCGCCGGCTGAGGAGAAGCCGGGGACGTCGACTGCCGAACCGCCAAAAGGAACACCCACGCCAGCCGCATCACAGCCCGCCGCTGCGGACGTGCAGCAACTCATCAACAGGGCTGTTCAGGAACTCGAGGATTACCAGCGGCTGACCTCGCAAGGGAAGCTTGGTGAGGCAGGACAAAAGCTCGAGCAACACAAACGGACTCTGGAAGAACTCAAGCGGGTCGGCGCCACCAAGCCAAAGTAAAAAACCCTACAGTTCGCCCTTGAATGGGCCGGACACGGCTCCAAACCACCGCTAACTCGCCTCAGAACCCTCGCATTTCCGCTACGTTTTTGCGTTTTCATTAGGGTTTCCGAAACAACAACGTCGAATTGTATAGGCCTGCCGTACACGTGTATTTAAGATTACCGCAAATGGAGGCTATGGGTTATATTGGCTCCTCCAAAAACCAATTCAGTTCTGCTCTCGTGCCTTCCAGGCGTTGAGAGCTTCGGAGGAAGGCTTGTCAGCGGCGGCATTCTACGACCTTGAAGGGACGCTCGTAAGCACGAACCTGGTCCACACCCTGGGCTTCTACGCCAGGAACGAACCGGGTCTGTTCCGTAGTTTTAAGAAGAGCGCCGCCACTCTCCTGAGCCTTCCGGTGTTTGCTGTTACCGACCAATACAGTCGTAAAGTTTTTAATGATCTTTACTTCAAACGCTACAAGGGGGTTAAGGAAGATCGTCTGCGGTTCCTCGCTGACGACCTCTTCTTTTCGGTTCTCAAGCCCGCGGTTTTTCCCGGTGCCTATGAGCTGTTGGAAAAATCTCGCAGCCTCGGCTTACGCCAGGTGGTTGTGACGGGAGCACTGGACGTTTCGGTGAAACCTTTAATGGAGCATCTGGAGATCACGGACTACGTCGCTAACCGTCTGGAGTTCGTCAACGGTGTCGCGACCGGACGCCTGCTGCCGCCAGTGATGGCTGCCGCGACAAAAGCGTCATGGATGAGAGTCTTTGCAGAACGCGAGAAGATCAGTTTGAGCGATTCCTACGCTTACACCGACAGCATGAGCGACCTGCCGATGCTTTCGATCGTCGGTCACCCAGCCGTCATCAACCCGGACATGCGCCTGCGCCAGACAGCGATGCATCACGATTGGCCGATACTTAATTTGAAATGAGAGATGTTTAGACGCGGCACTTGTGCCGCTGAACCTAACAGCGGCGGACAAGTCCGCCGGCTAAACGTTAGCCCACGTTCACCTGTAGCTATCTTATGGCCCTTCAACTAAGACGAAAAACGCCGGAATCGGTTGTCTACATCGACCGCGATAGCGCGCCGCGCATACTCGCCTCGGGCATGGATTTCATTCTTGAAGATCTGCCGGTGGGGACTCGCGTGATCTATCCCAATCCGCCCATCAAGGGGTTGGTGAATCGTGAAGCTGCAATCCGCTACGCGCTCAATCACCCGCACGGTTGCGATCCATTGTTTGCTCAACTCGAGCCAGGCATGCGCGTCACCATCGCCGTGGACGACATCAGTATGCCGATTCCACCGATGAAAACGCCCGACATCCGCCAGACCGCACTCGAGATCCTAGTTGACATGCTGCACGGTCACGGCGTTGACGACGTGCACATCATCATCGCCATCTCTCTGCATCGAAAAATGACGCCCGCCGAAATGAAACGCATGTCAGGGCAAAAGATCTGGGACGCTTTCTATCCTGACCGTTATTACAATTTCGACGCTGAGGACACGAGCAATCTAGTGCTTCTGGGCGAGACTCAACACAAAGAACCACTCCGCATCAGTCGCCGGGCAGCTGAAAGCGACCTCCTTATTTATCTCAACTTTAACTTTGTGCCGATGAATGGGGGCCACAAGTCGGTCGGTGTAGGCCTTTGCGACTATGAGTCGCTGCGCGCCCATCACAACCCCAACGTTATTCGCGCGTCCAACAGCTACATGGACCCGGCGGGCTCGGAACTCGGACGAGTTATTAGTCGCGTGGGCAAACTGGCGGACGAACATCTGAACGTCTTTCACATCGAGACGACAGTCAACAACTACATATTCGGCGCGGAGATGGGGTTTCTAACGAAGAACGAAGACGATTTCACCGCGTTCGATCGGATGAAGTATGAAGGAATGCGCTTCGCGATGAACAAACTTCCGCGACCGGCTAAGCGTGCCATGTACAACTCGCTCAAGAGCAATTACGAGATGATTGCCTGCCATGCCGGCAAGACGGATCCCGTGCACGATCGCATTATCGCCAAGAGCATGGAACAGTATGTCGTACCCATCGAGGGGCAATGCGACATTCTGATTTGCCCGGTGCCGGACATGTCGCCTTACAGCATAAATTCGATCCTGAATCCCCTGCTCGTGCAGGTGATGGCGCTCGGCTACCACTTCAATATGTATCGCGGCAAGCCACTGCTCAAGAAGGGCGGCACGTTAATTCTGCATCACCCGTGCACCGACGAGTTTGACCACAACTTTCATCCGAGCTATATCGAGTTTTTCAATCGTCTGCTGCCTGAAACGCGTGATGCAAACATTCTGCGCGACAAATATGAGCAGGAGTTTGCCAATAATCCCAGCTATGTCGAGATGTACCGAAGAGGCAATGCCTATCACGGATCACATCCGTTCTTCATGTGGTACTGGGGTGAGAACGGCCGCCAGCACGTGGGCAAGGTTATCGCTGCAGGCGCTGAAAATGCGCATGTCCCGGCAATGATGGGCTGGGAGCGCGCCGACAATCTGACCGAGGCAATCTCAATGGCGCGCAGTTACATGGGCAGCTCGGCGCAGATCACTATGCTGCATCAACCGATAATTGCAATTGCCGATATGGAGTAGGGTCTGGCAAAGCGTTATGAACCTGTCACCAACTGAAATCTACAACGGTCGCAAGATCTTCCTGATCGGAAGCACAGGCTTTCTGGGCAAGGTGACGCTCAGCATGCTGCTCCATCGCTTTCCCAACATTGGTCGTGTGTACGTGACAGTGCGCGCGCGTTCGCAGGAAGAGTCTGAAACGCGATTCTGGAACAGCGTGATAACGGCGCCGCCGTTTGATCCTCTGCGGGAACGCTACGGCAATGCTCTCGACGGTTTCATTCGCGACAAAGTGGTTGTTGTTGGAGGCGACATCGGAGAGACGAACCTCGGTTACAGCGAAGAAGAAGCGCAACGGATCGCCAATGACGTCGATGTGGTTCTCAACAGCGCCGGCAACGTAACCTTCAACCCCACCCTGGAAAGTGCGCTGCGCACCAACGTGGTCGGTACTCAAAACGTTATCGCGTTTGCCAAACGCATGAAGCGACCGGCGTTGGTCCACGTTTCAACGTGCTTTGTTGCAGGCAACCGTTCAGGTCCGGTTTGGGAAAGCGATCCGGTCCTCGGTTACTTTCCACGCCGCGACGAACTGAAAGGCGTCGAGTTTTCAGTCGAGCAGGAGATCGCGGATTGCGCCAAGCTTGCTCAGCGAGCGCGTGAAGAAGCCCGCGATGCCATGATGGTGGCGCGCTTTCGCGAGCTGGCTCGCAAACGTCTCTACGATGAAGGACGCGATGTTGATGACCCGGATGCAATGGGACTCGCGGTCGCCCGCGAAAGAAAGGTTTGGATCCGTACGCGGCTGACTGATCTCGGCGTCGAGCGCTCCGCTTTCTGGGGCTGGCCAAACATTTACACCTACACGAAGTCGCTGGGTGAACAATTGGTGGCCGCCGAAACAGGCATCGTGCGCAGTATCGTAAGGCCCAGCATTGTGGAGTCAGCGCTCGCATACCCGTTTCCGGGATGGAACGAAGGTTTCACCACCACAGCGCCTATTATTTTTCTCGTCCTCAAAGGTCAGACCCAAATTCCCGCAAACGAAAAGCTTATCCTGGACATAACTCCCGTCGATCAGATTGCGTCTGTGATGCTGGCGGTTGCTGCTCAGGCTTGTGTGGAAGAGCCGCAACTGGTCCACCAGGCAGCCACCGGTGATTCAAATCCAAATAACATGGATCGGATTATCGGGTTAGTTGGTCTCTACAAACGAAAACACTTCAAAGAGAAAGACTCGGGCAACAAACTCGTCAACCAGATTGCCGCGCGAATGGAGCCGCATCCGGTTTCGACCTCCAACTTCGAAAAGTTTTCCATGCCTATGTTTAATTCGGCGGCCCGGAAGGCTTCATCGCTGCTGGATCGTTCACGACCGCGCTGGGGTGGCGGCCGAGTAGTTGAAGTTATTGACCGCATCAAGACGAGCGTCGATCGCGTCGAAGAAATAACGCATGAGACGACGGAAGCGTTTGAGATGTTTCGCCCGTTCACGATCGAAAACGCTTACATCTTTCGTTCTGATAACGTGCGCGCCCTCTTCGAACGCATAAGGGAGGAAGAACGCGGCCTGCTGACCTGGTACCCGGAAAGTCTTGACTGGTACGACTACTGGCTGAACATACATCTGCCTGGTCTGAAGAAGTGGGTGTTTCCGCAGCTGGAAGAAGACATGCGGGCGCAGCCGAAACGGATTTACACCTATCGGGATTTGTTGGAGCTGTTTGAGACTTCGACAAAGCGCCATGCGACTCGCGTGGCCATGCGTATCGAACGCGACGGGCGCAAGGAACAATACACCTACGCTGATCTGCGTGAGCTCGCGACGCGCGCCGCTGGTTTCCTTGCAGCGGAGGGCATCAAGTCCGGCGATCGTGTAATGCTGGTCAGTCACAACGCGCCGGAATGGGGCATGTCTTATTTCGGCGTGTTGAAAGCGGGGGCGAGTTGCATCCCCGTGGATCCGGAGAGCTCGACCGAAGAGATTGTAAACTTCGCACGGGCCGGCGAAGCTGCTGGAATTATTCTCAGCGAGAAAATCCATCGGGAACAACCTGAACTTCGTCGAAGATTATCTGAAGAAGGTCTCTCGCCCCGGTTGTGGACCTTCGATGAAGTGTTCGCTATCCCCGATCAGAAGACTGAAGACGAGCGGCTCGCGTTATTGCCCAGCCGCGTAACTGCACAGTCGCTCGCCTCCTTGATTTTCACATCGGGAACGACAGGTCGGCCGAAAGGTGTGATGCTTTCGCATCGGAATCTCACCAGCATGGTTTCGATGCTCTCTTCGGTGTTCGACATGAGCACGAAGGATGGTGTGCTGTCGGTCTTGCCGCTTCATCATACGTTTGAGTTTTCAACCGGCTTTCTAACTCCACTAAGTCGCGGCGCCCAGATTACTTATCTTCCGGACTTAACGGGCGACGCGCTGGCGCGGGCCATCAAGAATGGCCACGTGACGGGGATGGTTGGCGTGCCCGCGCTGTGGGAACTGCTGCATCGACGTATCAAGAACAAGCTTTACGAACGCAGCGACTGGATCGGCAAGACTGCTGACGGTCTAATCCAGGCCAACGCCTGGCTCAGAGACCGAACTCCGCTGAACCTCGGACCGATTGTTTTCTATCCGATTCATGAAGGTCTGGGCGGCCGCATACGTTACTTCATTAGCGGCGGCTCGGCGTTGAGCGAGAAGATCCAGAAAGATTTCCAGGGTCTCGGCTTCACAATCCTGGAAGGCTATGGCCTCACCGAAGCGTCGCCGGTGCTGACCGTAACCCGGCCTGAGAATCGGCTGTTGACCGGAAGCGTTGGCCGGCCATTACCAGGCGTTGAAGTGCGGATTTCCGATCCCGATTCGAGCGGTGTGGGCGAGGTAATTGCGCGTGGCCCGAACGTAATGCTCGGCTACTACGCTGACGAGACTGCCACACGCGACGCGCTGGTTGAGCGTTGGCTTTACACAGGCGACCTCGGGAAACTCGACGACGATGGAAATCTTTTCCTGGTCGGCCGATCGAAGGAAATCATCGTCGATACCAACGGCAAGAATGTTTACCCGGATGAGTTGGAAGAAGTTTACGCAAGCTCCCCATACGTCAAGGAGCTAAGCATCGTCGGACTGGCCGACGGCATTGGTGAAAAGGTCGCATGCCTGGTTGTTGCTGACGATGAATACGACATTGCGCTTTCACGCGATGAGCTGCGACGACGTGTTGAAGAGCATTTCCGCGAAGTTTCATCTTCCCTGCCCTATTACAAGAGAGTGAAGGTCCTTCACTTCACTGATATTGAGTTACCGCGCACGGCCACTCGAAAAGTGAAACGCGCCGAGGTGATAACCATTCTCGAGGCGCTGGAATCGAATCAGAAGTCGGAGGCAGACACGGGCGAACGAGTGGTCGATTCCCAAAGTCGCTGGCTAATCAGTATCGTCGCCACGGTCAGCAACCGTTCGGTTGGCGAAATTTCGATCAACTCAAGACTTGCCGATTTTGGCTTCGACAGTTTGATGTTCGTCGAGTTAGCGACGGCGATCGAAATCGCCGGCGGTTCAGTGACGGCTCCGGAACGTCTGAACGAAGTGCAGGATTTGCGAGAACTCACCTCCGTCGTCAGTCGGCGTCCAGGTGCGGCTGTGGGACGCGATGGCGGACCTTCGCGCGCAGAGTCGCGGCGAGTGGATGACGATGAAATCGCCGTGCCTTCATTTGTTCGGGTTGTGGGCAACAAAGCCGGCGACGCACTGCAGCGACTCTTCTACCAGAAGGTGCTCGAGACGAGCTACGAAGGCCAGTCAAACATTCCGCCCTACACTAATTTCATTGTGGCTGCGAATCACACGTCACACCTCGATATGGGCTTGACGAAGATGGCTCTGGGAGAGGCGGGCAAAGACATGGTCGTGCTGGCTGCCGCCGATTATTTCTTCGACACGAAATACAAACGCGCGGTGATCGAGAACTTTACCAACCTGGTGCCCATGGAGCGCACGGGAGCGTTGCGCCAATCTCTGCGGCACGCAAAATCGTTTTTGGACCGCGGTTACAACGCGTTGATATTTCCCGAGGGCACGCGTTCAGTAACCGGGGAGATGGCTGATTTCAAACCTGTGATCGGCTACCTCGCGTTGCACGCCGGCGTTGGAATTCTTCCCGTCTATCTAAGCGGAACACATGATGCGATGCCGAAGGGTTCGAACGTCATTAAGAGTCGCAAAGTGGGCGCGCGAATTGGCCGGTATCTTCCTGTCGAAGAACTCGAGGAAATGACTAAGGGCATGCCGAGGGCTGAAGCCTATCGTTTGATTGCTGCGCTGGTGAAGCATCAAGTGGAAAACCTGCGCGACGGGACGCGACGATTATTCGATGCCAAGGCCATTCGCAAGGAATGGAAGGCCCAACGCCGCGCGCAGATCCAGGAACAGACCCAGGCAGTTTAGAGTTTAACCTTTAGGTTGCGTTTTGTTTGGAGGCAGAAGCGATCCACGAAGAGACACTAACGATGTTTCGTGTTCGTTCGTGTGACTTCGTGGATCGTTTCTTCTTTTACGTTGATTTCGATTATGGCAACGACTTCGAAAACACCTGGTAAACGTATGGCGCGCATGACTCCGGTCAAGCCCGGATCAAAAAGGCGCGCTGCGATCGAGAAGCGTTCGCCGGCCGCCACTCTCATCACCGGAGGCACGGGCTTTCTTGGCTCACATCTGGTAAGGCAGCTCGTTGCTGAGGGCGCCAAAGACATTCGAGTGATGGCTACGTCGATTCCTGACTGGGTAGTTGGATTGGGAGTCGAAACGTTCGAGGGTTCAATAACAAGCCCCGACGAAGTTAAGCGTGCCGTCGAAGGAATCAGCGACGTTTATCACCTGGCAGGCAAGGTCTCGCGCGAGCGCGACGACTCGCGAGAGATGTACAAGGTCCACGCTGAGGGCACGCGTCTTCTCTGCGATGCGGCAAAGGCTGCCGGCGTGAAAAACATCGTGCTTGCTTCAACCAGCGGCACAATCGCAGTAACAGAGGATGGCGAGGTGACTCCAGATGAGTCGTATCCCCCGCCACTCGAAATCATTTCCCGCTGGCCTTATTACGCCAGCAAGTTGTACCAGGAGATGGCCGCGCTCGAGCGTTTCAACGGCAAAGGTTTACGTCTCGTCATCATGAACCCGAGTCTGTTGCTCGGGCCGGGCGATGAGCGATTAAGTTCGACCAAAGTAATACTCGATTTCATGTCGCGGAAGATTAACGCCGTGCCGACCGGTGGTCTAAGTTTTGTAGATGCGCGCGACGCGGCCAGGGCTTTTCAGGTGGCCATGAAGAAAGGCCGGCATGGCGAGCGTTATTTGATGGGCGCCGCCAACTGGACCTTCTCAAAGTTTTTCGGACGGCTTGAAAGACTAACCAAAGTCTCAGCGCCGAAAATAGCGTTGCCGTCGAAGCTGGCCATCGCCGGTTCACAACTGGTTGATTCGCTTTTCAAGCAATGGAACTTCGCTTCACCTGTAGAGCCCGGAGCGATCGAAATGGCGCAATACTTCTGGTACTTAAACTGCGGAAAGGCTTCGCGCGAGTTGGGTTTCAGACCGCGCGACCCTGGAGAGACGCTGCACGATACCGTCAGTTACGTGCGTGAGAATTTTCTTGGCGGCGATGCTTTCGGAAAGTGACTATCCGCAGATTCCACAGATTCCACAAATAAGGTGGACTGTTAGTGTGATTGCCGCGTTCACGCGGCAGCCCGCAGGGCTATTAGGCCAGCCGTTTTACGGCTGGTTAGCTCGCGCTCAAAAGCCTTCGAGGCCGCTTCAGCGGCCTTATCAGTCTGTCTTTGAAAGGCCGTTGAAACGGCCTCACGCATAACCAACTAACGACAGCACCAGCCGTAAAACGGCTGGCCTAATAGCCCTGCGGGCTGCCGCC
>JALZOO010000036.1 GCA_030913905.1 Acidobacteriota bacterium | reverse complement strand
AGTCAATTGGCTCGCTCTGGACTAGAACAAGGAACTAAGTACAAAGAACTAAGGACAAAGTTCAGCGTCACTCAAATCTTGCCGGCCTTCGCGTCCTTAATGATCTCCCGAGCCGCATTAGCGCCGGGTCCACCTGTGATGCCTCCACCGGGATGCGTTCCCGCGCCGCACAAATAGAGCCCTTCAATTGGCGTCCGGTATTGCGCCCAACCAAGTACTGGTCGAAAAGTAAAGAACTGATCCAGCGACTGTTCGCCATGATGAATATGCCCGCCGCTCAACCCATATGTCTGTTCGAGGTCAAGCGGTGTGATCACCTGGCGAGCAACAATCGTCTCTTGTAAGTCGGGCGCATAACCAGATAGGACTTCGATAACATTGTCGGCAAACTTCTCGCGCCGCGAATTCCAATCGCCATCCTTCAGCTTGTAGGGCGCATATTGAACATTAATCGACATAACGTGTGCGCCACTCGGCGCGAGCGATGAATCCGACAATGAAGGAATGGCAATGTCCAGGTAGGGCGCTGGAGAATAGTCGCCATACTTGGCGGCATCAAACGCGCGCTCCAGGTAATCGATGTCCGGTCCAACATGAATTCGCCCTGAAAGTTTCACCGCGGCGTCGCGCTCGTTTAGTCCCACAAATGACGGCAGCTTTGATAGCGCCAGGTTGATCTTCGCCGAAACTCCCAAAGCCCTGTAGTTGCGAATCTTCAAAAGAAAATTTGGATCTAGATCGACTGGATCGACCAACTTAAGAAGCGTCGTGCGCGGATCAGCATTTGAGACAATCGCCCGGGCCGTTATTTCTTCACCGCTCTTCAGCGTTACCTTCGAAACTTTTTGGCTGGTTGTTTGAATCGCAGCGACTTCCGCGTTGGTCCTGATTTCAACGCCGGCTTGCGTTGCCGCTTTGGCCAATGCCTCAGTCAGCGCGCCGATGCCACCCTTAACGAAAGAAGCCGGCGCGATTGCCTGGCCATCCATCGCGGCTTGCCACAACAAACCTGCGCTTGTGCCTGCCGACCATGGCCCGGCAAAAGCGCCGAAGATTCCGCGCGCAGCAACTGCCGCTCGCAACGTTTCCGTTTCAAACCATTCCGCCACCAGGTCCGCGACGGCCATAGGTCCCCAACGCAGCAGCCGGTAAGCGTCCTTCTTACCGAGACCGCGAAATGACAGGCCCAGCTTCCCCAGATTCCAAACCTCGCCAAGGGCGGGTTTATCGATCGCAGGTGGCGTCATCGTCAACAAAGGCGCCAGCACTTTGCCGATGCGCGCGAAGCTGCGCCTGAATTCCGGATAACTGGCGGCGTCCTTCGTTGAAACTTTTTCTATCTCACTGTTTGTTTGGGCCGGGTCGTTGTAGAGACAGATTGAACGGCCGTCTGAGGCGAGTGCCAGCAGTCTCGGTTCCGGAGAAATGATCTCAAGTCCCTGTCTAGAGAGTTGAAGGTCTTTTGCGATATGAGGCAGGAGCGGACCAGCTGAATGGGCCAAAGTAGAGCAGCGAAACCCGGGGCAAATTTCTTCAGTAACAGCAGCGCCGCCGACAATCTCACGCCGTTCGAGCACCAACGTTTTCAAACCCGCCTTGGCGAGATAGCAAGCGGCAACCAATCCATTGTGACCGCCGCCGATGATGATAATGTCGTATGTTGCCATTTTAGTAGAACTGGCATTCCTGCCTGTGCGGCTTTGCCGCAGCCCGTGTTTGCCTTTCCGTTAGAGTCACTACTAGTTCGAGGCTATGCCTCGAGACGGAGGCGCGGCCTCCAGATTAAGAAAGACGGCTCACGGTAAGGCCGAGCCTTACCGCACGGTATGCGGCAAAGCCGGGTGAACCCCCATATCTGCCCTACTTCAGATCCTTCAGCATCTGCATCGCGGCGTTGCGACCCGGCGCGCCCATTATTCCTCCGCCGGGATGCGTTGCCGAACCACACATGTAGAGATTTCGGATTGGCGTTTTGTATTGAGCCCAACCCGGCGCAGGCCGCAGAAAGA
>JALZOO010000017.1 GCA_030913905.1 Acidobacteriota bacterium | reverse complement strand
GGAACAACCTGGCTTATGTAATGGCAGTCGAGAAACTTCTCGGTCTGGAAATTCCGGAGCGCGCGCAGACGATCCGCGTTTTGACTTGCGAACTTCAGCGCATCGCTTCCCATCTCGTTTGGCTCGGCACGCACGCGCTTGATATTGGCGCGATGAGCGTCTTCTTTTATTGCTTCCGCGAGCGCGAGAAGATTCTCAACCTAATAGAAGCCGCCTCAGGCGGACGATTAACGCCGTCCTATTTCCGCATCGGCGGCTTGATGATGGATTTGCCATCCGGCTTCGAGCGGCGCTGCCAGCAGTTTCAGGATGGCTTTCTAAAGTCTGTCGATGAGTTTCACACGCTGCTGACCGGAAACAGGATTTTTCAAAAGCGGACGCAGGGCGTAGGACACATTACGACGGAAGACGCAATCGACTGGGGTTTGTCGGGCCCGTGTCTGCGCGGCAGTGGAGTTAATCTCGACATACGCCGGGCGAATCCATACACGGGTTATGAGAAATACGACTTCGAAGTGCCGGTCGAACATGACGGCGATGTCTGGGCGCGTTACATCGTACGCATGCGCGAGATGAAGGAATCGCACAGGATCGTGGCACAGGCGCTTTCGAGATTAAAACCTGGACCAGTCAAGGCAGACGCGCCGAAAGTTGTTTTGCCGGACCGCGAAGCGATGAAGACGCACATGGATGCGTTGATTCATCACTTCCTGATCGTCGCCGAAGGGTTTGATGTTCCCGCCGGTGAGGTATATCACCCGATTGAAGCGTCTAAAAGTGAGCTGGGAGTCTACGTAAATTCAGACGGCGGCCCAAAACCTGCGCGCGTGCATTTCCGAGGTCCGAGTTTTGTAAACCTGTCCGCGCTGCCGCATATGTCGGAAGGCGCGATGGTGGCAGACATCGTGGCGATCATAGGCTCGTTGGATATTGTCCTGGGCGAAATTGATCGGTAGGTAATGAACACACAGCCAATACAAATTCAACCCCTATCGCAGCCAGTGGATATCGGCGACGAGGTGGCGTCGTTTTCCCCGGACGTTGAAAAGGAAATTGATTGGCACCTCGCCAAGTATCCGGTGATTCGCTCGGCGATTTTGCCGTTGATGTTCATTGTGCAACGCGAACGCGGCTACCTCGATGCCCCGGGAGTTGCTTATCTGGCAAAGCGTTTGGGGTTGCGTATCACTGACATCTGGGAAGTTGCGACTTTCTATTCGATGATTCACACGGAGGCGGTTGGCAAGTATCACATTCAGATCTGCAAAACGCTTTCGTGCAAGATTATGGGTGAACCTGGAATTACCGAGCATGTGTGCAATAAGTTAGGAATCAGGCCGGGTGAAACGACGCCGGATGGAAAATTTACTATTTCGCTGGTCGAGTGTCTTGGTTCATGCGGGACCGCGCCGATGCTCCAGATTGGTTTCGACTACCACGAGAATCTGACGCCGGCGAAGGTGGATCAGATTCTGGATTCACTGGAATGAGAGGACGTTCCGTTTAGAGCGCGGACTTGTCCGCGCCTGGGTGGCACAAGTGCCACCTCTAAACGATCGAATGATGAGACGGCGGGCGGTGCCCGCCACTAAACCATTTACCATTTACGATTCACCATTTACTAATCAATGTTTATTGGCGCCATAGGATGTGAACCACTTCAGCTCGCCCGAGTTCAACTTGAGAACTCGCGAACGCTCGACGTGTATCGTCGGCACGGCGGCTACGAAGCGCTCAAGAAAGTGCTCGACTCAATGTCGCCTGACGACGTCATCAACGAGGTGAAGAAGTCGGCGTTGCGTGGTCGCGGCGGCGCAGGATTTCCGACGGGCATGAAGTGGGGCTTCGTTCCCAAGGATTCCCCAAAACCGAAGTACGTGGTTTGTAATGCTGATGAATCCGAGCCCGGCACGTTTAAAGATCGCTATTTGATGGAACGCGATCCGCACATGCTGATTGAAGGCATGCTGATCGCAGCCTTCGCCCTCGGCGCAAAAACGAATTACATCTACACGCGCGGCGAGTACAAGTATCTGATCGACATCATGGACCTTGCGCTCGATGAGGCGCGCTCTGCGGGTCTACTCGGCCAAAACATTCTTGGCTCAAACTTCTCTTCAGAGATCTACACACACACGGGCGCGGGCGCATACATATGCGGCGAAGAAACTGCTTTGCTGAGCTCGCTCGAAGGTTTGCGCGGCCATCCTCGTATGAAGCCGCCCTTCCCCGCCGTATCTGGTTTGTACGCTTGCCCAACCGTCGTCAACAACGTCGAGACCCTGACCGCGGTGCCTGACATCATCAAGATGGGCGGCGAGGCTTATCAGAAGTTGGGCACGGAGAAGAGTGGCGGCACAAAGCTTTGGTCGGTCTCCGGTCACGTCAATCGTCCCGGAGTTTACGAACT
>JALZOO010000659.1 GCA_030913905.1 Acidobacteriota bacterium | reverse complement strand
CTACAAAACGATATTTGGTCTGCAGCTCTTCGATATATGAGTCGACATCGACGACGCCTTCAGTTTTGTCAAAGATAGCTTCAATCTGCCGGGCGACTTCAATCTGACGCTGATAACTTGGGCCATAGACCTCTGCAACCAGCGTCTGTAGAACCGGCGGTCCGGGCGGCGTCTCAGAGACTTTGACGCGGGCCATATATTTTGCGGCGATTTGTTGAATAGCGGGGCGCACTCGTTTTGCGATGTCATGGCTCTGCGCCGACCGCTCCCCCTTTGGCACCAGGTTGACCTGAATGTCGGCCACGTTGGGCCCGCGTCGCAGAAAGTAGTGGCGAACCAGACCGTTGAAGTTGTAAGGCGAAGCGGTGCCGACGTACATCTGGTAGTCCGTCACTTCCGTCACAGTGCGCAGGTAATCTCCGATCTCGCGAGTCACCGCCGCCGTCCCTTCAAGGGTAGTGCCTTCGGGCATGTCCACGATGACCTGAAACTCGCTCTTGTTATCAAACGGGAGCATCTTCACGCGCACGGCCTTCAGACCGATTAGCGCGAGCGCGCCCAGGAGCAACAGTCCCACGCCAAAGAGAAAGCTGTAGCCCCAACGGCGATCACGAATCAGCACCCCCATCACCCGGCGATACACGCGCGTCGTCCATCCTTCTCGATCGTGCGAGTAGTCATTTCCTCTCTCCCGCTTCAGCAGCCGCAGACTGGCCCACGGCGTTACAATGAATGCCACCAGGAGCGAGAAGACCATTGCAGCCGACGCGCCGATGGGAATCGGCCTCATGTAGGGGCCCATCAACCCGCTCACAAAGGCCATCGGCAGAATCGCCGCGATCACGGCGAAGGTCGCCAGGATCGTCGGATTACCCACTTCGTTTACAGCCTCAAGGGCAATGTCCACGACCGGCCGGTCTCGATTCTCAGGCAGGCGATAGTGGCGCGTTATGTTCTCGACCACCACAATCGCGTCGTCCACCAGAATGCCGATCGAGAAGATCAGGGCGAAAAGCGTGATCCGGTTGAGTGTGTAACCATAGAAGTAGAAGACTGCGAGGGTGAGGGCAAGCGTCACCGGAATGGCTGTGGCCACAATACCTGCTTCACGAAAACCAAGCGCAAGCCAGATCAGCAGAGACACGGAGAGGATGGCAATCATCATGTGTAGCAGAAGTTCATTCGACTTCTCGCTCGCCGTTTCACCGTAGTTGCGCGTCACGACTACCTTGACATCGCCGGGAATCAGCGTGCCTTGCAACTGCTTGACCTTCTCAATCACCTGGTCCGCTATCGCGATAGCATTAGTGCCTTTGCGCTTAGCAACGGAGATCGTGACGGCCGGCAGCACATTCTGCCTTGCGGTTGATGGAACAGTGGAGGCGGGTTCATTCCCCTTCGTTGCCTGGCCGGTTCCGTAAAGAACATAATCGGCCGGCTCTTCCGGGCCGTCTTCAATGCCCGACACATCGCGCAGATACACCGGGCGGTTGTTGGCAATGCCGACGACCACGTCACCAACATCCTCGGCGGAACGCAGAAATCCTCCAGTCTCGACCAGGAACTCGCGATTGCCGGATGAGAAGCTACCAGACTGCAACTGTTTGTTTTCCTGCTCGAGCATGAGGACAAGGCCCGCCGGCGCGACGCCATAAGCAGCCATGCGCGCGTCATCGAGCAGCACGCGAATCTGACGGCGCTGCCCACCGATGATCTTCACTTCGGAGACGTCCCTGACTTCTTTGATCTGATCGTGAACCTGCGCTGCAATTCGTCTAAGCGTGAAATGATCGTAGCGGTCACTGGTAAAAGTGAGGGCGAGAACGGGCACGTCATCGATCGAGCGCGGCTTAATGAGCGGGGGGCTGGCGCCCGCTGGAATTAGATCAAAGTTGGCGGACATCTTCTGGTTCAACCGGACGATGCTCGCCTCTTCATTCTGGCCGACGTAAAAGCGGACCACAGCCATCGAATAACCGGATGCTGAGGTCGAATAGATGTACTCGACCCCGGGAACTTCCCAGAGCAGTTTCTCCATCGGCTTCGTCACCCGCTCTTCAACCTCTTTGGCAGACGCGCCCGGCATCTGGACGAAGACGTCGATCATGGGCACAACGATCTGCGGCTCTTCTTCGCGCGGTAGCAACAGCACGGCGCCAACACCGAGCAGGATGGAAGCTACAATGACGAGCGGCGTCAGTTTGGAATTGATGAAGACCTGCGCCAGCTTTCCGGCGGGCCCAAGCGCGTCTCTGGTCACTCTTGCACCTCGGTTATTTCATCACGGGCGGCAAACCTGAAGCCGCTTCGCGCACCCGGCTGCCTTCATTCACCGCCGTCCCGCCGTCAACCACGATCTGCTCGCCTTCCCCTAACCCGGAAAGCACTTCCACGCGGTCGCTGTACGTCTTGCCGGTCTTCACTAATCGCATGCGCGCGATGCCTGACTGGTCCACAACGTACACACTGGTGAGTTGGCCGCGCTCGACGACAGCTTTTTGGGGAATCGTGATCGCCTGTGTCTGGCCGGTAACGAAGCGGGCTTTGCCGTAAAGGCCGGAACGAATGATCTGCTGATTGCCGCCGGGCGCAGCGATGCTGATCTTCACCAGGTAAGTTCTGCTCGCCGGATCAGAAGCTGGAACGATCTCGACTACGGTGCCCGCGAGTTCTTGCCGACCCAGAGCATCTATCTGCACTCGAACCTGATTCCCCAGATGAATCTTGTTGATTTGGGATTCTTGTACGGCGGCTTCGAGCCGGTAATCACCACCGCTCTCGATGGTGAGCAAAGGTGTGCCCGGCGTGGCCATGTAACCGACATCCGCTTGCCTGGAAACGACAACTCCGTTTATAGGAGCTGCAATTCGAGTGAAGCTCGAGTAAACCTGCGAGCCGGAGACGTCAGCCCTGGCCTGATCAATACGCGCCAGCGCCATTCGCCTTCTCGCCACCAACGATTGCAGCAATCGCTCAGATTGCTCAGCTTCAGCATCGGCCACCTCATGCCTGGCTCGCGCTTCGTCGAATTCCTGTTGGCTGATTGATTGTCTCTCGAACAACTGTTGGTAACGTCGGAAGGTAGAGGTGGCAAGCCGGCGATTGGCTTCAGCGGCAGTCTGGCTGGACTCGGCGGCTTTGATGCTTCGATCTACTTCATCCAGGGCGCCATTCATCTCAACTAACCCGGCACCGGACTTTTGTGTTTGAATCCTGGCCTCCCGGCTGTCGATTTCGACGAGAACCTGGCCCGCACGCACTGTGTCTCCTTCGCGAA
>JALZOO010000554.1 GCA_030913905.1 Acidobacteriota bacterium | reverse complement strand
GTGTTGCAGGCTGGGATTACGTCGCCGCAGACGCAGATTAGTTTTAGTCCTGATGGGCGTCTGCTTGCCTCGATGGGGATTGGTGGGAATGCGAACAAACTTTGGGAAGTAACTTCGGGCCGTCTGGTGCGGCAACTCGAAAGCAGCATTCCTTCAATGGGCGCCAGCTCGATGTCGCGTCCGTTCCGATTCAGTGCCGATGGCAAGACGCTGACCGCTTTCGCTGACGGTCGACTCCAGCGTTGGGACGTTGAAACCGGGCGCGAGTTGAACAATACACTTTTGACGACCGCCAAAGATCTCATCTTCGTTTTTCTCAGCGACGATGGCAGCACACTCGCCGCACTCAACATGAACAACAGCGGGGTACGGCTTTGGGAGGCCAATAGTGGCCGCGAGCTGCGCGCGTTGGCCTTTGAGGAAGACGAGCAACTGGGAGCACAGAATGCGATCGCCCTGAGTTCGGACGGAAAACTGCTGGCAGCACTTACCCAAACGGTCAAGGCTTCGATGAAGGGCGTCGAAACCAAACGCCAGGTGACGATGTTTGAAGTTGCCAGCGGGCGGAAGACGCAAACGGTTAATCTCAAAACGACGAAAGTGCAATTGGGTTTCAGCCCAACAGGTTCTTACCAAACAACGAGCCTGGCATTTGTAGCAGGTGTAGCCGTCGCCTCTGGTGCTCCCGACGGCTTATGGCTGGCCGTACGCGATGACGAGTCGATGAAGATCTTCGACGTCACCTCCGGCCGCGAGTTGAAATCACTTAGCTCTCTACAGGCGAGCAAGCAGACTGATCCTTCAATCGAGATGTTTGCCGGCAAGTTTCTCTTTAGTCGAAATAGACAACTCCTTTCCGTTATTACAGACCGCAGCAAGATCAAACTGGTCGACGTTGCTTCCGGAAACACGCTGCACACGCTTGCAGGTCATGAGTCCAATTCGGGCAGTATAGTTGGAGTCAGTTTCAGCGAAGATGGAAAACTCCTGGCCTCCTCCGCCACCGACAACCAAATCAAACTCTGGGACGTCGCGACAGGTCGTGAAGTAAAAACTCTGAGCGGCGCGGCCATGCCGATAACCGACATCGCGTTTTCTGCCGACGGCCGCTCTTTGACTTTAGCCGGACAACAGGCCGTGAGTTCATGGGAATTGACAACGGGCGGAGTTCGTCGTGCCGTGTCGTTGCCGGATGACTACGCTCGTGCGGGATTGGAAGGAATGTCGGAACGCGGCAGTCTCCTAAGTGGCGACGGCAAATTGGTGGTGGCCGGAAGTAACAGCCAACCAGTGGCAAAGATTTGGGAGGTAAGCACGGGCCGCGAGCTGCCAAACATTTCTTTAACTCAAGGCAAAGAACTGCGCAACGCCACGTTTACACGTGATGGAAGCGTCGTCGCTTTGGTGGAAGGCGATAACCAAAAACCCGGAACTGGGCCACCCCAAACGGCGATACCAGCAGGGCCAACAACGCCAGTAATTCCAACCGCCATCTCGAGCGCAAAAACCAAGCCCGATAAAAATAAGCCCGATAAAAACAGGATGCCCGACATGAGCAAGATGCCCGGTATGGCCGGTATGCCGGACATGACCAACATGCCGGGAATGCCAGACATGAGCCGGATGATGGAGATGATGAAGAAGGATCCGAAAAAGTTGGAGGCGGAGCTGAAGAAGGCGCAGGCGGCAATGGAGCAAGGCGATTTGAGCGCCGGCATGGAAATGATGGAGAAGATGGGCATGATGCCCGGCACGAAATCCGCCAAGCCCGCCAACAGTCTCCGCATTATCGAAGTGTCTTCGGGCCGTGCGCTGCAGACCATTCCCCTTCCTGGTGGCTTTCTAAACGACACGATGTCTAACTCGATGATGGGAAGCTCGGCACTGGCTTTTAGTCCTGACGGCCGAATGCTCGCATCAACATCCGGATTTAGCAGTCCGCTCATCCTGAGAGACGCCGGTAGCGGACAAGAGATACGCAGTCTTAAAACGCTGAACTCGATGAGCGTCAACACACTCGCCTGGAGTCCGGACAGTAAGCGACTTGCTTCGGCCCACTTTGGATTTAAGCGAAACATGATGGACCCAAAGCAGGCTGATAGTTTTTCCTTTGAAGATATGTCGTTCGCGATCAAAGTTTGGG
>JALZOO010000553.1 GCA_030913905.1 Acidobacteriota bacterium | reverse complement strand
TCGCTGTTTTCCGGCAGAGGTGTGCGATACCCAAACGCCACTTCCATATCAGAAGCTTGTAGTGGACCTGCAAACTTTTTGGCGATGCCGCTGTTTGCTCCATCAGCGCCCACCAACATGTTGCCTGTCCATTCCTGGCCCTCGGGCCCAGACAGCCGCCATCCACTTTCACTTCTGCTGAGAGATCGAGCGGAGATTTTTTCAAAGATGACTTCCGCGCCGGCGGCTTTTGCCAGGTCGCGCAGGTAGGAGTCGAAGGCGACGCGCGAGTAGATTGCAAACGGTTCGTCGAGTTTCAAGTGAAGTCGTTTGCCCGAAGGCGAGTACATTTCAAGCTCGTCGACGGTGCGACCCACCGCGTCGAGCAAATGTGGCCAGGCTTTCAAGGCCTTGGCTGTCACACCGCCGCCGCATGGTTTTGGCGTTCCTTCCGGGCGCCCGTCAAACAGGGCGACCTTCGCGCCACCTTTGGCGAGCCGCTCGGCAGCGAATGAACCAGCTGGGCCCGCGCCGATTATCAGGACATCAAAATGTTTGTTCATTTCATTCAAGAAGTTCAGAGTACAAACTTCAGTTTGCTGTTTCCGCGCTAAGCAACCTGAAGGTTGAACTCTAAACTTCTATGTCCTGATCATAGTCCGCTCTCATGACAAGAGCAATTCGTGTGATAAAATCACGGCGTTTCCTAAACAGATAATGCGCCGACATCGCTCGAGCAACAACTGCTGAAGACTCGGTTATGCCTTTTCCATGCAGGGTTCTCGATTTCTTGGATTGAGAGGATGCAATGGGAAATGAACCCGCGATAGTTTTTTCCGGCATCGCTCCCCACCCGCCAATCATGGTGCCCGAAGTGGGCGGTGAGTCTGCGTCACAAGTGCGTGGGTCGATTTCCGCGATGGCCGAATTCACACGGCGCATTATCGAGAGCGGCGCCGAGACCGTCTTGCTAATCTCGCCCCACGCTCCATTGGACGCCCGCGCTTTCGTCGCCTACAACTCGCCGCAGCTCCACGGAGATTTTCGGAACTTCCGGGCAGCCTCGACTCGCGTTCAATTCCCTCTAGACAAAGAATTGCTTGAAGCGATCGTTACCTCCGCTGGAACGGAAGGGTATGACGTCCTCGGACTCGGCGACTTCGAGCTGGACCATGGCACCGCTGTGCCGCTTTACTTTCTTGATCGAAACGGCTGGAAGGGCAACGTAGTAGCGCTGGGATATAGCTTTCTCTCCAATGAGGATCACCTCAAGTTTGGCTCCTGCATCATTGAAGCAGCGAAAACTGTTGGACGGTCGGTCGCTCTGGTAGCCAGCGGCGACCTCAGTCATCGTCTGAAGCCGGAGGCGCCGGCTGGATACAACCCGACAGCGCACCTTTTTGATGAAGAAGTCGTGAACGCGCTCGAAGACAATGAACCGGCTCGCATTATCGAAATAGATCCCGACCTGCGACGGCTGGCAGGTGAATGCGGTTACCGATCAATGTTGGTTGCTTTGGGCGCGACCGAACGACTGAAGAAAAGCTGTGAAGTGCTGAACTATGAAGCCCCTTTCGGGGTGGGCTACCTGGTGGCGCAACTGACCAACGTCACAACTGCCGCGGAGAATCGCGGTCAGCCTGCAACAGGCAAGGAAGAAACTGATCCTGACGAGGCCTTGCCGGCTCTCGCTCGCAAAGCGGTCGAAACTTTTGTCTTGTCCGGAAAGCAAGTTCCGGCCGCTGCCGGCGCCGGAGTTCTGGGGGCACGCGCCGCCTGCTTCGTTTCTATCAAAACCAGGACCGGCGATTTGCGCGGCTGCATTGGGACGATTGAACCAGTCAAAGAAACCGTGGCTGAGGAGTTGATCACTAATGCGATCAGCGCAGCCACGCGCGATCCACGCTTTTTGCCGGTTGCGGTAAGCGAACTCCCAAACCTGCGATATTCAGTGGACGTGCTGGCGGCTCCGGAGCCGGCTACGTTTGATCAGCTCGACCCCGCGGTTTACGGAGTGATTGTTGAAGACGAGGCGCGTTTGCACCGTGGCCTGCTGTTGCCTGACATACCGGGAGTGGAAACGTCTACGCAGCAGGTTGAGATTGCCGCGCGCAAGGCAGGAATTTACCCTGGGACTCCGCTAAAGTTCTTTCGGTTTCGTGTTGATAGATTCTGTGAGGAGAAGTAAAGAAGCAAGATTTCACATTTCACTTTTTTCATTTTTCATTTGTCATTCGCAGATTCAACTTGGAAGTGCAACCGAACCCTGTTTGACAATCTAATGACCGAAGGGAATTTAGGCAATGACAAATGAAAAATATGAAATGAGCAATGGCGTTGCCCTTTAAACATCGAGGTTTCTTACGTCGAGCGCGTTGTCTTCGATAAACTTGCGTCGGGGTTCCACGGCATCCCCCATCAAGATGGAAAAGATGTCGTCAGTTTCCACGGCATCATCAATCCGGACCTGCAATAGTGTG
>JALZOO010000551.1 GCA_030913905.1 Acidobacteriota bacterium | reverse complement strand
TATTTCACCAAAGACATGCGCAACCATCACAGTAGTTCGATTCTGGTCGGGGATCACCTCTACGGTTTCTCGGGGGGAATTCTGACTGCTATGCGTTTCGATACCGGCGAGGTCGCCTGGAAAGATCGAAGCGTCGGTAAGGGTTCGCTGGTTTACGCCGATGGAAATCTTTATGCGTTTAGCGAGAACGGAGTGGTGGGTCTGGTAGAAACCACGCCGGCAGGTTATCGAGAAAGGGGGCGGTTCCGCATAGCGCAGGACTCCCTGCCTACCTGGACACATCCGGTCGTTGCAGGTGGCAGGCTTTATCTGCGCGATCAGGACACGATTTACGCGTATGACGTAAGGGAGAAGCGCTAGTCCGCGGTTCAGTTGAGCGCGACGATCCGGGTGTCGCCAATCGCATGGCGCGTTCACCCGCCAGCACGAATCGCATGGCGCGTTCACGCGCCTGCCCACAGGGCAATTAGGCCAGCCGTTTTACGGCTGGTTATGCCAAGTTGGTGAGATCTATTAAGGCCGTTTCAACGGCCTTTTTCGTTCGGATCCAAAAGGCCAATAAATCGGCCTGTTGAAAAAATGATTGTCCGCCCTTGGTACCAGCCGTAAAACGGCTGGCCTAGTAGCCCTTGCGGGCTTGCCTCGTAAACGAGGCACCTCGATTTCGAATACACCTTCTGTGCAAAGCTCGTATCACTCTGTCTTCTGAGCCGGCGTTTTCTTCAGATACTCCCGGGCCTCGCGCAATTCCGGCAGTCCTGTGTCTGCCTGTCGCCATTGTTCTAACAGTTTTGTATAGGCTGCTGACGCTTCCACGACGTTTCCAGTCTTCGCGGCGGCTCGCGCGAGACCGAGAAGCGAACGAGCGCGATTGGGTTGCCGCAGCAAAGCAACCCTGAACTGTTCGATTGCCGCCTCAGGCTTTCCGGCTCTCAACATTATTTCGCCAAGAAGTTCATGGGCAGGTTTGATCAGTCCCGGTGGACCAGACGGAGGTCCCAACTGTTCTTCAAGCAACGTGGCTTTTTTCATCAGCTCGATGGCCTTGTCATGATCGCCCTTAGCCGAAGCCGCGACTGCTTCAACCTCAATCTCGCCGATGGTCTCCTGATTACTGCCAGTTCCTGCGCCGTTCGTCTGCACGACGACCTTCCCGACTTCGCTCGAACCTTTCAGCGCCGCCGCCAAACTACGTACGAATACAGTCAACCGCTGTCCGCGGTTTGAAGTACGGACCGTATTGGGTCCATCCGTTGCTTTGGCTGAGCCTCCGTGACCTCCGTGAGCACTCGTCGCAACTGTCGTAGAAGTAACTTCTCGCTCTTCTGTCGAACGCGGAAATAGTTTCGTCACCAAATCCCAGCGCTCTGTCTCGACTACGTAGGCAGCCGCCATGCTGGCGTAATTGTTTTCGTAGTAACCGGGCCGTAGTTTGTTCTCGTAAGTCGATTCGGTCATCGTCTTTCTCATCAACGCCAGTAACTCTTCGGCTTTGCTATAACGGCCCTGCTGCAGGTAGACGTAGAGCAACCAATGCAAACTGTGATAGTCGCGCACACTCGGCGATAGGTTTTTGCGCTTCATCCACGTGTCTGACGCTTCCCATGCTGACTCGTTCGATGCAGCAGCCTCCGGCCACATTCCCAACTGCAGAAAGATGTGTGACGGCATATGGCGAGCGTGATGTGCTTCGGGTGCGATATCCGCATACCGGCGCGCGGCGGGCAACGCCAGAATGGCATGCTCGGGGTCGTCAAACGCGTGGATGATGTAATGCGCCGCCCCGGGATGATTCGGATTCTTTTGATAGACCTCAAGCGCGAGCGCGCCGGCGCGCGCCTGGAGCCGGTAACTCTTCTCTTCGAATCTCACCTGGCCAAGAAGCGATAATGAATAAAACGCCGCTGCGTCCAGATCGTCCGGATATCCCCGATAGATATTCTCCATCGCCGCCGAGTAAGCTGCGTCGCGCGCACGCTTTTCGCCTTCGCCATAAAGCACCTTCACCGCGTTCAAGTAAGCGCGCTCTCGCGGGCTCAATTTCGGCGTGTCCTTGATTTTCTCGATTACCGTGCGTGCAGCAGTTAAATCCTGTTCGGACCAGAGAGGATGGTTATGGGCCATCGCCTCGCCCCAGTAGCCCATCATGAAGCCGGGTTCAATTCTGGTAGATTCGCGGAAGGCGTCGAGCGCCTCTTCGTACCAGAAGGAGTGCAACGCCGCCAGGCCCCGCAGAAAATGCGCTTGAGCTTGTTGCGATCCGGAGGTGGGAAACTCGACCTTGCCGAGCTGGTTCTGAGCAGACGCGTTCGGAGCAAGTGCAGCGATTAGCACCATGACCAAAAGTGGCCCCCGACATTTGAGATATTTCATAAAGGTACCTCCGCAAACTGCGCTACGGTTCATCCTTGTCCTACTATTTCTTGCCAATGCAATAAAGGTTCGTTGCCGTCCTTATGAATATGTGACCTTGGGAAATTGCTGGAGAACTCAGACAGTAATCGTTGAGCGGGTTTTCGGATAGCACCTCGAAAGCCGGCCCAGCCTTAACCACTGTCGTTAGACCCTCTTCGTTGGTCACATAAATTTTCCCGTCCGCCAGCACGGGCGATGAGCTGTAAGTGCCTGGCTTGACTCGTTGCGGGCCGTAAATCTCTTTGCCGGTCTTCGCATCCAGACACCACATGATGCCGCGGTCATTGACTACGTAAAAATATTTCCCATCCGTGACGGGGGTCGGCACGTCTGGCCCGTTGACGGTGGACCAGAGCACATGGGAGTTGGTGATGTCTCCTCGTCCACCCGCGCGCAGGGCAAGCAGAGGCTTGACTCGAGTTGGTGCGTAAATGACGTCTGCGAAAATTACGGGCGATGCGACAATTCGATAAAAAGGATTGTTGTCCGGATTGAGGCCGTTGGCACGCCACAATTCCTTTCCCGTTACCGGATCATGTCCCGTTACACAATCGCCTCCTGTGATTATGATTTCGACGGACTTGCCGTGACGCAACAAGCCTGGCGTTGTGTAGGAATCGGGCGATTCCCGCTCGGCATTGGTCGGACGTTCCACTCGCCAAATCGTCTTCCCGCTCTCTGCGTTTATACGAAGTACGTAGGAAGGAGCGTCGGTTTTCATCCCGTGCAGGACCTGCACAAATAAAGAGTCACCAAACAACAGCGGCGACGACGCATAACCCCAGTTTAACCCAAACTCCCCGTAGTCCTTTTGAAGGTCGCGCAACCACAGTTCCTTTCCGGTGAAATCAAAACCCTTGAGAATCCCCGTGCCGGTCATCACGTAAACACTCTTACCGTCAGTCACCGGTGAAGGCGACGACATGTTTTGCTTACGCATCTTCACATTGCCGCCGCCAAGCAGCTTCTTCCAGACCAGCTCTCCTTTGGTCCGATCAACCGCCCAAAGATAAAGGTTGTCACCGTCAGCAACATTCAAAAAAATCCGATCCTGCCAAACAATCGGGGTGGAACCACTCCAACCCGGCATCGCAAGCTTCCAGACAATGTTCTCTTCCGTGGTCCAGCGCACGGGAAGGTTCTTCTCTCCACTCACGCCGTTTAGATAAGGTCCGCGCCATTGCGGCCAGTTTTCAGCCCGCACAGTTGTCATCGACAACAAAAGAATCGCAAAAACATTAATCGTACGGGTCTTCATTGTTTGCTCCTCCATAAAAACGCTTACGCACTGCTAACC
>JALZOO010000594.1 GCA_030913905.1 Acidobacteriota bacterium | reverse complement strand
GTATGTGTGTGTACTCAAATTCCAGGACCGAATAGGAATTGAGTTGCCACGCATAGCCGATATTCCATTGCTGAGTGGAAGGGTTCTCGTAATCCGGATCCATGATGCGTCCGGTATTTCCAGCCGCAAGTTGCGTCTGTGGAGGTGGAATCGTCGGGAAGGGATCTACTCCAAATCGCCATTGGTTAAGCACGATACCCGTACCCGGCACGACGTCATTTGGTCCAAGACTAAACACCCCAGCAAAGATAGTGGGATTTATTTGTTGAATCATGAACAGCGGAATGTTTAGGAAGACCTGTCCGTAGTAGAGACCATAGCCACCGCGCAAAACATGTCTACCATTACCGCGCATGTCCCAGGCGAAACCTACTCGCGGGCTAAAGTCGTTACTATCATCCTTGGGTAACGAAGCGGCCGCAGCATGATTAATTGCTTTGAGAGCGAGATAGGTCCGGCTTCTTTCCTGCGCCTTGGTGCCAATGAGATTGAAGTCCTTATCCCATCGCATACCTAAATTCAACGTAAAGTTCCGGCTTACCTTCCAGTCGTCCTGGAAATACACGCCAAACATTTTGGCGCCTCCGGGAAGGTTAAAATAAGGATCCCCGATCGCTATACCCATGCCGCCTATAAGTCCTCTTGAGGAGAACCCCTGCGGATAAAGGGCCGGGTTAGCCAGGACCACGCTCGGCAAGGCGTTAAAATCAATCTCCAGTGTTGAGCTAAACTTGAAAAAACCACCCAGTTTCGGCTCCCAGAGATAGTCAACTCCCGTCCGGAAAGTGTGGTTGCCACGATTGATCGAGAGGTCATCCTTGAACTGGTATTTTGTTTGGTACGACTCCTGTGGCACGTTCACGTTGGTGCCAAAGCTTATGCCGGTGGGGAAAAGGAAGAACGGCGTGGAAGTTTCCGAATCGATCAGGTTGTGCCAGTAACTGTACCCCACCGTAATAGCGTTAACCACCGAACCACTAAAGGCTGAGTTTAAGGTTAGGTTCCCAAGAATCAGCTTGTTCTTAGTGAAATTGCCCTCACTGAGATCTACTCGCCCATTCGCCTGATCGTTCAAGCCGATATTCGACTGATCGTTGTAACTGGCGAAGATGTTATGGCGAGAGTTGAAGCTGTGATCAATTCTGGCATTGATTCGCCAGTCTTTGTAAGGCGTCGGAAGCACTAACGCAGGCTGTGCACCGAGACTTCGAACCAGGTTCAACTCAGCAAAGGCATCGGATGCAACGGGAATTGATGTAGCTTCGTTTTGCCGCTCAAGGGCAAAGAAAAAGTGGGTCCGCGGAGCTTCATATGTGCTTGAACCACCTTCGCCAAAACGAGGCAGCGTCAAAGGACCACCGATGGAGCCGCCCCATTGCTTACGGTTAAATGGCGGCTTCGATTTGATGGCCGTGTTACTCGGAGAAACCTCGCTCGCGTTTAGTTTCTTGTCGCGAAGAAAATAGAAGGCCGATCCGTGAAAATCACTGCCACCGGATTTGGTTACCACATTGACGGCCGCGCCCTCACTGCGTCCGTTTACTGCGGAGAACCGCGCGGTGCTAATGACAAATTCTTGAATCGACTCAAGTGGAAACTGCATTACGGGTCCACCGACGGTGTTGTCTTTATTGTCGATCCCGTTGACCGTCACATTAACATTGCGTCCGCTCGAGCCGTTGATACCGAAGACCGAGATGCGCCGTTTTGTCGGATCGTAAGAGTCTACCGGCTTCGCTCCGGGAGCAAGATAAGCGAGATTGCCTAAGTCACGACCATTGAGTGGGAGGTCCTCAATATCGCGGGGAGTAATGTTCATCCCCACATCCATCTTTTCTCTGCTTACCAGCTCAGTCTCCCCTGCGGTGACCGTGACATTCTCCGTCACTCCGCCTGGGTTCATTGACACGTTAAAAGTATTCGTTCGACCAACCAACAACTCCACATTCTCTGCAGTAACGTCGCCAAACCCGCTGGCGGAAACCTTCACGTCGTAGCGACCCGCCGGCAAGAAATCAAGCTTGTATTCACCGTCTTCGTTGGCGGTCGCTGTCCGCGACGTACCAGTCGCAGAATTAGTCACTGTGACAGTCGCCCCGTTGATGAGCCCGCCCTTTTGATCGGTAATCGTTCCGCCGAGAGCGGCAGTCGCCGTCACCTGGGCAAACGCAGAACCGCAGCAAAGCAGAAACACGAAACCGAGGAAAAGAACCCTTCTTACTACTTTGTTCGATCCTTTGCTTGAATCTTGCTTCATGGCGAACCTCCTAGGGGTGGTAAAGAGAGAAGGTCATATCGCAAAGCGTTGACCGTGTGGGAGACAATCAACCCACGGGATCCTCTAGCAGTTCGAGTGGTTATTCCTTGGAAAGCCTGTACGGGATTGATCTCAAATCCAGTCGTCGCAGCGACTCGGACTTCTAGATGAGCGCATGCTACCCCTTCTTAAGAAACGTAGCAATGCCTTTTTGGCAGTCCGCAGTCATGCGGGCCATGACGTTAACGTCGAGGCCTGTTTCCAGAGCTTCGCGAAACGCCATGCCGTCCACCTGATATAGCAGTGTCTTGGTCAATGCCAGCGCCGAAGCGCTGATTTTTTCAAAGCCTCGAGCATAAGACGCGACTTCAGTTTCAAACTCCTCATCGCTGAAAATCTGGTTTACCAGTCCCAGGGTCTTAGCGGCTTCCGCGCCAACTTCGTGACCGCGAGTCAGCAATTCAAAGGCGCGCTTCTCGGAAATATTGCGCCGAAGGATCGCCATTACCATCGCCGGTACGAACCCTAATTTCACTTCCGGATAGCCGAATCGCGCCATCTCCGATGCGAGCACAATATCGCAGGCACTTGCAAGGCCACATCCGCCGCCGAGGGCCCTTCCACGGACGGCGGCGATCACTGGAATTCGCACTGCCCTAATTAACAGGAACAGTTCCATCAGCGACCGGGCATCGGAGATGTTGTCAGCCACAGACGCCTGGGAAATCTTCCGGAGAAATTCAAGATCGGCTCCTGAACAAAAATCCGCGCCTGCACCGGCGATCACGGCAACTCTTATTGCATCATTGTCGTTTGCTTCTCGAAGTGCATTCTTCAGGCCGTCAATAAGAGCTTCGTTCAGCGCATTCTTCTTCTCCGGACGATTGAGTGTTATGCGCGCAATCGCCCCATCAACCGAATATAGAACTTCTCTGTTTTCTTCAGTCATGCACAAACTCTTGCGACTTCAGTTATCAAACTGACCAGTTGGATTCCAGAGCGCCGAAGGCGCGAAATGTAACAGCCTGGGGCAACGCCCCAGGGAACCTAACCGAAGAAAACAATCTTAAGCGCTGAAGGCGCGGCATACCATCCTCTGTCTATTCATGTCGCTCTTTCAGAGCTTGATTGCCGACTTTTATGCGTCATTTTCCTGGGGCGTTGCCCCAGGCTGTTACATTTCGCGCCTTTGGCGCTTGTCTACGTTTGTGAGCCCAGAAATCCGAGTAGTGCCTCGTTCACTTCATCAACGGCTTCATTCTGTACCCAGTGCCCGCTATCGGGAATACGGACTTCACGGTAGGGCGCGTTAACATACTTGTCGACATTTCGAACCGTCGCAGGCAGGATCGCAAAATCCTTTTCACCGTAAATGAACAACGTCGGAACGCGAATGCGCTCTTGGCTTTTGTTTGGCCTCCGCGACACCTTGTTCATGCGCGAAATCAGACGTCCCACATTCGCTCGATAGTAGTTGATCGCCCCGGTTATCGCGCCGGGCTGCCGCAAAGCTTCTCTATAAGCTGAGACGTCCTCGTCACTAAAGCTGCCCTTTCGACCAACTGATTCCTTGAAAACTTTTTCAAGCCCTTCGAAATCATTTTTGCCGATGGCCCTTTCGGGGATTCCAGGCAGTTGAAAGAAAAACATATACCAGCTTCGCAGAAATTGCCGCAGCGTCATGTTGGCCCGCCAAACAGCGGCAGGAGGCACCTGCAATACTGCCAGCTTCGAAACCCGATCGGGATGCTTTTGCGCCACCCCCCAAGCTACGCTCGCGCCCCAATCATGTCCGACGATTACTGCCTTCCTCGCGCCGAAGTGATCGATCAATCCAATAACATCTTCAACCAGAACTTCGATCCGGTAGTCTGCAACGCGCGGAGGTTTGTCGCTGAGGTTGTAGCCGCGCATGTCAGGGGCAACGCAGTGAAAACGTTTTCCCAGAGCCTCCAGTTGATGTCGCCACGAATACCAGAACTCCGGAAAGCCATGAAGGAGGATAACAAGATCGTTGCCGCTGCCCGCTTCGGCATAATGCAGCCGAATGCCGTTGACCTGAGCGTAACCGTGCCTAACAACTACTTCGTCGGCCATAAGCTATCCGCAGATTGCTCAGTTGGAGTTCACTCAAACAGTTCAGAGTTCACTCAAGCAGTTTAGAGTTCAAACTTTAGTTTGTTCGTGTTACGAAAACGCAACCTAAAGGTTGAACTCTAAACTTCTTGAATGATGCCAAGCTCTGAAGCTTCATCATCCGAGACGTCTATCTCCATTCTCAGCAACGCGGTCGAAAACGTCTTTCCTTGCGCGTCCGTCATCAACGACAGAGTGCCGCCACCACCGAGGCTTTCGTGCAAAAGAAAGTTGAGAGCGCCGAGGTTTGGTAACAAGAACCGCTCCACGTCGCCTTTGCAGATGCCAATGAAGTGCTGCTTTACGCGCGCGGTTGTAACTTCGCGAACGAGGATCGGATATATCTCGTCACGTAAGGCAATCAAGCCGACGTTGGCTGTGTCGCCCTTGTCACCGGAACGAGCGTGGGCAAGTTTTGTTAGTTGTACCTTCATCTTGCAGGTCTCTTGTTCAGTTGGCGCGCAGCAGATTTTCCATATGTCATTTCTCATTTTCCATTGAATACACTCACTGATTCTCGTTCTCCATCTTCGCCGGGAAGTGACCCTTACCGAACGCTTCCAATGACAAATGACAAATGCGAAATAATGCGAAATGAGAAATGGAAAATCTTCTCCTGTCGCCAAGGCCTAAATCTAGACCTCGATAACCTGTACGGTCGCGACAATTTCCTCCTTAGGAATAAGCGCAGGCCAGTAAGCAACTATCTCTTCTACCTTCGGTCTGCCGCCCGCAAATCCGGTGACGCCCGGCGGGCCGGTCAAAACCAACGGCGCAATCTCCCGCGTGAATCTTTCGACGACTTTCCGATCGTCGCCCCGCACCCCGACGCGCAGTTGCACCTCGGGCAGGTCAGGCGACGGTTTGCCGGCAAGCCGCCCATGCGTCGCGTTCGCGCCGACAAATTCCGTGTGGATTAGGTCAAACTTCAATCCCAGTCGATCAAGCCGCGTCCTCAGAATCCTGTCGGCTGCCTGGGCTTTGTCGTAAGCGTCGGGCCAGGAATAAACGAGTGTACCGACGGCTTTATAACCTGCTGAATAACTGATTGAGACTTTGAAGGAGTCCGTCGCCGGTCGGCCCTCAATACCATAGACACGAACACGATCACG
Source organism: Acidobacteriota bacterium (assembly GCA_030913905.1). Lineage (GTDB taxonomy): Bacteria > Acidobacteriota > Blastocatellia > Pyrinomonadales > Pyrinomonadaceae > PSRF01. Next base: position 3,026 of record JALZOO010000594.1, on the reverse strand, counting down.
ACCCTCATATTCGAGTCGCACGCTCGTGAAGTCTGCAACGCAGTCCGGCGTGATGTACTCGTGCGGATCGCCCATCTCATAAACTAGTTGTTCTTTTACCGAAGGAATAATCACCCAGCCGCCGCTCCGTTCATGTTTCGTGACCACGAAGGTACCGTCCGGTGAAGCTTCGACGATGGGAAAACCAACATCAGCGAGATTAGGAATGCTGCGCCATTCATACTGGCAATTGCCGCCGGAACACTGCGCACCACACTCGATGATATGCCCGGCAATGGTGCCTGCCGCCAGCTTATTCCAGTCATCGGCGGCCCAACCGAACTCGTGGATCAGTGGAGCCAGCGTCAGTCCAGTGTCCGTAGCGCGACCGGTTATTACCACCTGCGCACCCTGATTAAGTGCTTCTACGATGGGCGACGCTCCCAGGTAGACGTTGGCGCTTTGGATACGGTCTCGCACGGTCGACAGCGGCGCGCCGTTGTCCATGTTCCGCAGCTCAATGCCCCGGTCGAGGAGATCGTCAATCCTTCCCATGATGTCGTCGCCCGTAACGATTCCAATGCGAAGCTTTCCAGCCAGCCCAAGCTCAAGCGAGACGTCTCTGACCGCGTTTGCGCATCCTTCGACGTTCACTCCTCCGGCGTTCGCGGTCACACGTATATTTCGCTCAACACATGCCGGCAGGATTTGCTTCATCAGCGGGACGAAATCCTTTGCGTATCCGGCGAGCGGGTCGCGCGAACGCTGCTTCTGCATGATCGACATTGTCACCTCGGCGAGGTAGTCGAGCATGAGATAGTCAATCGGCCCGCCTTCAACCTGGCGAACGGGCGCATCGGGAAGATCGCCCCAGAAACCCTGGCCGCCGGCAATACGAATGGTTTTCATTTCTTGGTTTGTCTGTCTTTGCGGATAGTTAACTCAGATTCTCCGGCAGCACGAATGGGCCGAGGTGCGGGCCGGGATAATTCAAAGCCACTCGCAATCCGAGCTCAATTGCGCCTCGAGTGTCTTCAGGCGCTATGACCGCATCGACAAATCCTCGCGCTGCCGCATACCTGGCGTCCAACTCCATGTCGTATGTCTCGCGCACGCGGTCCATCTCCGCCTCCAGTTCATCCCCCGGTTTCTGATTGTTGCGCTTGAGCTTTTCCAGTTGACTGCCAAACACTGCCTGTACCGCCGAGTCGCCTTCCATGACTCCCATTCGGCCGGTGGGCCAACTGAAAATGAAGTCCGGATCGAAACCCTGACCTGCCATCGCGTAGTAACCAGCGCCTGACGCGTGGTTTACGGTTAGAACGATCTTCGGCACAAGGGCAGTAGCCATTGCTTCAACAAACCGCGCGCCGGCACGAATGATTCCGGAATGTTCCGCTTCGGGACCAACCATGAAACCCGAAACATCCTGAATGAACAACAAGGGCGTCTTACGGCGGTTACAGGTTTCGATAAAGTAAGCCACCTTCTCAGCCGACTCTGTGTAGATGATGCCGCCAAACCGCGGCGGGCCACCGGACGGCGGGCGAATCATGCCGCGATTATTAGCAATCACGCCCACGTGAATGCCGCGGATGCGGGCGTGGCCGGTGATCATTTCCTTCGCATAATCAGCCTGGAATTCATCAAGTTGACCTTCATCAAGCAAACATTCCAGCAGCTGTCGCGCGTTATAAGGCTGCTTGTGATCGGCGGGAAGAATCTTGTAAAGCTCGGAAGCGGGACGAGCAGCATCAGCAACAGCCGTTATCGAAGCCAAAGTTGACGCGTTGACCTGAAGCTCGGATACAAACTCACGAAGCTTGGAAATGCATTCCTCATCATCAGCAACCCGGTAATGCGCCACGCCTGAAAGCTCGTTATGTGCGCGCGCCCCACCAAGCGTTTCATTGTCGATCGTCTGGCCGGTGGCGCCCTTTACAAGGTTCGCGCCGCCGAGCCCCATAAAAGAAGTGCCCTCGACCATCACAATCACATCGGACAAGGCGGGTAAATACGCGCCGCCGGCAATGCACGGGCCCATTACAGCCGAGATCTGGGGAATCTTCAGGTAACGTCGCATCAGCGAGTTGTAATAGAAGATTCGCGAGGCGCCGTATTGACCCGGAAACACGCCGCCCTGGTACGGAAGGTTTACGCCTGCCGAATCAACCAGGTAGATAATCGGCACATGCGAACGCATGGCGATTTCCTGCGCGCGCAGTATCTTCTTGATTGTTTCCGGCCACCAGGAACCAGCCCGCACAGTGGCGTCGTTCGCTACGACAACCACTTCCCGTCCTTCAACACGTCCGACGACAGTCACGACGCCCGCGGCCGGCGCAGCGCCGTCGTACTGATCGTATGCCACCAGCAATCCGATCTCCTGCGCGTACGCGTCCTTATCGAGCAAAAGATCGATCCGTTCGCGGGCGGTGAGTTTCCCCTGCTTATGCTGCCGTTCAATCCTCTCGGGCCCGCCGCCCAGACGCAGTTTTGCCTCGAGCTCGCGTAGCTCGTCAGTCAATTGTTGGAGACGCTTGGGAGGTTGTTCGGTCGCCGGTGGGACGTCAGACTTTTTCATGATTCAGACCGGAAGTCCCGGTCTTCAAAAGAACGCTTTCAACGTTGTGGTAACGACAGAACAAAATAACACGGCCAAAACTTTCTCGACAATCGGAACGCAGGTTGACCGTCCGTCACGAGACGTCGCGATTCAGCCGAGGGCTTTTACAAGAGAATTCGTATCCACGCCTTCAGGAACACCTTCGACGATCACAACACGTGAGCCGCGGAGCTCTATAAGAACTACGCCTTCGCTGGTTTGCCAACGGCGGAGCGCATCGGGGGTCCGAATTTCGGATTTCGAATTGCGGATTGCGGAATTCGAACCAACGGTCTCCGAAGAATCTATCGGTCGGGCGTCTGGATAACGGAGGGCGGTGCGCTTGACGTAGGCTTCGAAAAACTCCCGCGCGTCGTCAGTTGTGTCCCAGGCTGAGACGTGAACCAGGAGCAACTGGTCGGGCGCAGGCCCTTCGTAGAGT
>JALZOO010000587.1 GCA_030913905.1 Acidobacteriota bacterium | reverse complement strand
GACCCATCGAAATAGAGTTAACAAAGATCACTTTGTTGCCCGCGCGCGCGAATCGCCGCATCAAGTGTGCTTTCGAATGCGGATGGTGATACCACCAATCTTCACCACCAAAGCAGATAATGGAACGTCCCTGAATCATTACGAATGCTGAAAGAGAATTGTTAGCTCGCCTCTATTGGTTTCGGTAGTCTGCTTTTTACCTGCCTCAAAACCCAGGTCGCGATTTTATACAAAGCAATCGCCACGAGCACAAAGAGAAAATAGTGTATCGCGAGTACGTATCGATACTCAGTGTGCAGCATGGACTGGAAACAAAGGTAGTAGGCAGGGACACTCAACAATAATACGAGCGTGGGCCAGGCGCGACGGCGCACGAGAATAAAAATGCCCAGCAACGCCAGTGGCAACATTACTGCTGTGATGAATAGTTTTTGGATTCCGCTGATCAGCATTCTGGGGTAACGAGTCCACAAAGAAGCCGCCGGACCCAACTCAAACAGTTCAGCATTTCCCACGTAGGCGACCGATCGTCCAGTGGGCGGCGCCGCGTTGTTGAAAACAAGGCTGACAAACTGGTCACGGCCACTGACAAAGGGCACCTCGACTATTTGCAATGGTTGCGGTTCAACTTCCTTCACCTCCGCTTTTTCAACGTTCGCGGAGCCGTAAACTTTCCCCGTCTTGCTTCCTGCGACATTCACCGCCATCCTTCCTTCTTCAACCACCATTGGCAAACGGACCAGGTAGTCATATTGCTTCTTGATCGGAATTGGAGAAGTCTTGAATTGCAGACCATACGTCGAGCTGTCAGAAACAACCTGGGTTGTTTTTCCATCCGGGGCAGCAACCAGTTGAGCTCCCGGTGATTTCTCGGCAGCCCCCGCCAGTAAGTCGGCAGGTGTCCCCAACCAAATACGCTGGCTCTCATCCACTTCAAGGCGATGACTCACCGGTGGATTGGGTGAAATGAGTCTTGCCCTTTCGAGTCGCAACATCGAACCGGCACGACGCAACATTACACTCGCAAACCACGCAGGGTTTTCGCGAACGATCCTGAAGCCCCGCGCGAGTCGCATTCGCTCTCGCTTGATTCCGTCCGGCGCGAAGAGTGTCGAGTAATAATCAGGACGACCCGCTTCTTCGGCTTCCATCTTCATGATTCCCATGTCGGTATTGGGGATACCAAACCTTCGCTCCGGATCGTAATCAGAAATCCCTTCCAGCATTGTCTGCCCGGCGCCGAGTGAAACCGGTATGAAATGTTCAAACACTATCCAATTACGGAGCGTCAGCGGAGCGACCACGAGTATTGCCCCAGCCAACAACGCTCCCGCATAACGCAAACGACGCTTCCGTTCGAACAAGAGCAATACAACCAGGGCCAGGAAAGGAGCCATCAACAGGGCGTTCGCTCGCAGCCAGCACGACAGGCCAACAAATACTCCGGCCGCCAAGACAATGATGAGGTGAGGCCTCTTAACAGCACGCGTCAGGAAGTAAATCGCCACAAGCAAGGGAACGACTGCCAGCGTGTCTGGCAGCAACAGAACTGAGTTCCAGACAAACTGAGGCGCCAAAGCGACGAGCAGGCCGGCGATTACTCCACACGCGAATGGCAGCAGTTCTATTGCGATCAGAAAGATCAATACGGCGGCTAACGCATCAAAGGTGACATTCACAAGTTGAACGGCCGTATCCGATTCGCCAAACACCGCGCCCACGATCGCCAGCACGATCGGGTATCCCGGCGGATGGCCCAACAAGCCTGGATCGGCCAATGATCCTGACCGATTGAAGAATCCTCTAACTCTTGCTGCTCGCAGTAACCGTCCGGTGTGTTGGTAATCGTTGACAACACCGCTCTGAACTTTTACGGCATCTCTCCGCGTGTCTTGCCAGCAGAGAAACCGTACGCCAAACGCAACCAGAAATATCATCGCGCTCGCAATAGCGATCTGTTTAGGCGACGGTCTTTAAGTTGGAACCGCTTTCATGGAGAACAGCCCGGCTAGCCTTGCACAAAGAGTGCCTCACGTTATTTCGGTATCAGAACCGGGAGCGGTAGCGACCGGGTCGCCTCTAATTCAAGACGACATGTTGGCTAATTTCGCTCGCGTAGCTTCTGTCCAAGCAGACCCGGTCGCTACCACCACCCCACGCGGGCTGCCCGCGCGGGGACCCCGGT
>JALZOO010000537.1 GCA_030913905.1 Acidobacteriota bacterium | reverse complement strand
TGAACGTTTGAGCTCATGTCGCCAATCTCGTCGAGGAAAAGCGTGCCACCGTTTGCCTGTTCAAATTTACCCTGTCGTCGCGCCGCAGCCCCTGTAAAAGCGCCCTTTTCGTGGCCAAAGAGCTCCGACTCGATTAGCTCAGAAGGCAGGGCGGCACAATTGACCGCGACAAATGGCCCCTTGCTTCGCTCGCTGTTTCTTTCGTGAAGTTCGCGCGCCACCAACTCCTTGCCGGTGCCTGATTCGCCCCGCACCAAAACGGTGGCATCAGTCTCTGCGACTTTCTCAATCATCGCCCGCACGCGTTGCATGCTGTCGGAGTTGCCAATCAGCGCGCCGCGTTGAGTACGTTCAATCTCGATTCGTCGGCGCAGAGAAACATTTTCGCGCCTTAGCTCGACTGTCTCTGCAGCATTTTTGACAACCAGCCGCAGCTCGTCGAGCTCAAAAGGTTTTGAAAGGTAGTCGTAGGCGCCAGACTTTACCGCTTCCACGGCCATACGCTCCGAACCGTGCGCGGTGATTATGATGACCAGCGGCCCGTTTCCGTTTAAGTCTTTCAACTCGCGCAGGAAATCCAGCCCGCTTATTCCCGGAAGATTTACGTCCAGCAGCATTAAGTCAGGCTGTTGCTGCTTCAACAAAATTCTGGCTGCTTCAGCCGAGTCAGCCTCGGTAACGCTATAGCCAAATGTCGTTAGCGCCCGCCGCATTCCATAGCGCGAGGCCTCCTCGTCGTCCACAATCAATAGTCGCAACTTTTCTTTCTTCACCTTTCCGTCAGTTTAGAACCATCCAGACGAATTTCCCTAGCGCGTCGCGTGCCAGAGCCGTAGGACAGGCATTCCTGCCTGTCCGTGCATTTGAGAAGAAGCGATTGGGGCGCAAAAGAAAAGGCAGATTTTTCCATATCTCATTTGACATTTCTCATTGGTCATCGGAAGCAATTACTTGTCTTTCAAATGACAGATGAGAATTGATAAATGAGAAATGGAAAATCTGCCGTCTCTTTGTCCCGCCACAACCTTCAAGCTTGGGGTGGGACAGACAGGAATGTCTGTCCTACTTACCTTAGCGTCCTCCTTGCCGACATCACCAGGATAATCGCATCACCTGATGGGCCGACATTCAATGTGCCAACTATTACCGCCTCACCTTCCTGCATGCTGATGTCAGTATTCAAACCGGTGGGTTCGTAGTTAATTATCGGCCCCGCCGGAGCATTGGCGGCAACCATCGTCGCCGTTTGAATGGGTATCCGCGCGCCGAAAGCGAAACCATCCATCCTTACCATGCTTCGTCCTGAGGCATCAGTCGTTAGCTTCACACCGTTCACGCGAAATTCGTTGAAGCTGGGTGTGATGTTTGCCGCAGTCGCTCCGGGCATCAATGGGCCACCAATCCACTTCAGATTCAAGCGCCCATCATTTTTCACCCGATTGATTAATGTAGCCGCCAGCCGGTAGTTCTTAAACGGCAAGGAAGCGCGTAGTTGTTTGATTATTGGATCGAGCGCTGCGGGAAGCTTTGTGTCGTCCACTTCCTGATTAGTCGCGACGAGTAAATAGAGTTGAGTGTCGAGGTTGGTCTCGTCATTGTTTGCTTCGCGCTGCGTAGTTGCCGATGACGCCGGGCTGGTAGCCTGGGCCATAACGCGCTTTCCGTTACTTACCAGACCGATCAGCATGATTGAAAACAGAAGTGTTACCCCTCTTCTAAACAAAGTCATATCCGTGTCTCCTTCTACGAAATAGTTAGACCGTTGGTGAGGAGAGTGGGTGCATGCCTGACGAAACGAGTAACTCGCTTCGAGGATGCCTACGTGGACTCAGAATGAATTGCGATGGGCCGGCAATCGTGTGATGACACGCGCGGGGTGGTAGAAAGTTCCAATGAGGAGATCAGGGCTGAAGCCCGGTGCTAATGAGACAAGGTCTCAGGCGGAAGGGGCACCCGCAATTCGAATTTTGCGCCGGCGCCGTTGGTATCGCTTACGAGGCGCGCGGTGCCGCCAGCCTCCTGCATTCGTTTGCGAACTATCGCCAGGCCCAGACCGGTACCTCGTTGCCTGGTAGTAAAGAAAGGCTCCCAAATTCGCTGGCTTAAGTCACGCGGAATGCCTGGACCACTGTCTTGCACGGCGATAACCAGGTGACCATTTTCAACCTTGCCTGAGACCACAATCTCGCCGCCTGCCGGTGATGCCTGTAACGCGTTCAATACCAAATTTGAGAGCGCGACCCGAAGCGCCGATACGGCGGCGCCATCAAGTTCGTCATCGGCATCGACGTTGTTGGTAAGGCGGACTCCCTGTTTCTTAGCTCCCGCTTCAAACAGTCTGACAACGGAGTGGATCAGTTGATTAGCCTGCAACGGCAACTCTGCCG
>JALZOO010000545.1 GCA_030913905.1 Acidobacteriota bacterium | reverse complement strand
AGAACCGCGAGCGGTAGCGAGCGGATACTAATCTCAACCCGGAAAAGATGTCGGGTTGACTACTGGTGATTCAGTTGAGTTTTGCATCCGCTCGCTACCGCTCGCGGTTCTGCAATGTCCGCCAGCTCGAAAGTTAACCAAACACCATATGAAATCACGCCTCGTCTGGCTTCTCTTGTGCATTATCTGGGGTTCGACCTGGCTATTCATCAAACTCGGCCTCAGCGATCTTCCACCGTTCACCTTCGCTGGTATCAGGTTTGTAATCGCTTGCTCGATTCTCTTCGCAATCATCGCCGCTCGCCGGTTGTCGTTACCGCGCAATCGCGCTGACTGGATGCTGCTGGCTGTGACCGGCGTCCTGTCTTTCAGTCTCAACTACGGTTTGCTTTTCTGGGGTGAACAATACATCTCGTCAGGCCTGGCCGCGTTATTACAGGCCACGATTCCTGTCTTCGGGTTGGTCATCGCACACTTTTATCTGCCCAGTGAGCCAATGACGCCGGTGAAAATCGCGGGTGTTGTGATGGGTGTCGCAGGCGTGGGCGTGATCTTTTCGAATCAACTGAGTGTCGCCGGCCCAAGAGCACTTGCGGGTTGTGCGGCTCTGGTGGTTGGTTCAGCCTGCGCGGCCTACGCCAACGTACTGGTGAAGGCTCGCGGAGGAAAACTCGATCCAGCGATTCTCTCTGGCGGTCAAATGTTTTTTGGTTTGATACCGCTGCTGGCGATCGGAATCCCGCTGGAAGGAAATCCTTTTCACTTTCGCTGGACCGGAATGGCCCTTGTCTCGTTGTTCTATTTGGCGATAGTGGGTTCCGTGGTTGCGTTCCTGTTGTATTACTGGCTCGTGCAAAACATGGACGTGACTAACACAATGCTCATTGCCCTCGTGACTCCGGTCGTCGCCGTGACGCTGGGCGTGGTGGTGCTGCATGAAGAACTCAACTGGCGCACGTTTGCCGGCGGGGCAATGATTATTTCAGGGATTGGTCTAGTCGTTTTGCGGCGGTCTGGCAAAAGAGAAGAGGAGTTGATCTCAACCGGATAAGACGAATACAGAACCGGGTGATGGTATGAAGCAGGCGTCTCCAGCCGTGAGTCGAGTAAACTGACGGTTGACAAACCTGCGTTAGCAGAAGGAGACGCCCATGGCAGTATATATCGGAGTCGACTTTCATGCGCGCCAGCAAACGATAAGTTATTTGACAACTGAAGATGGAGAGATAAAACGCCAGCAATTGGATCACGGGCAGCCGACTGAAGTGCAGAAGTTCTACCGACAGTTTGCCGGCCAGGAAGTGATCGTAGGATTCGAGGCCAGTGGGTATGCGGCCTGGTTCGAAGAGCTGCTGGAGGAACTGGGATACCAGATCTGGATCGGACATGCCACAGCGATTCGGTCATTTGCCCGCCGGCGGCAGAAGAACGATCGACGGGACGCTGATCTGATACTGGATTTACTGATCAGGGGAGACTTTCCGCGGATACACCGCTACTCGGCTATGAGCCGCGCAGTGTTGCAACAACTGCGCTACCGCCAGCGGTTGGTGAAGATGCGGACGATGATCGTCAACAGCCTGGTGTTCATGGCCTCGAGTCGGGGCGTGAGTCTGCGGACCCAGCTGAAGAGTCGCCGCGGGTTAGAGCGATTACAGCTACTCGCCTTGCCCGAGCCACAGCGCCAGCAACGAGACGAGCTGTGCCAATTGCTGGTGGAACTAAAGCCGAAGATCGAGACGGTAGAGCGGTGGCTGGAGGATAAAGCTGAGGCTGATGAGCGAGTGCGACGATTGCGGACTCATCATGGCATCGGCCCCTTGACTGGTCTTTGTCTGGCGCACACGCTGGAAAGCGTGGAGCGGTTTGCCAATGCGCGCAAGGTCACGGCCTATGCCGGGTTTGATCCGGTAGAAGACAGTTCCGCGGAACGGCAGCGGATTGGTTCAATCAGCAAGCAGGGGTCACGATTGCTGCGATTTTTTCTGGTGGAAGCCGGTCAGGTGGCAATTCGCAAGGACCCGGATCTGGCTAGAGTTTACAAACGGGTGTGGCTGCGCCGTGGTCATGCCAAGGCTAAGGTGGCGGTCGGCCGCCGACTACTGGTTCGTGCTTTCATCATGCTGCGAGATGAAATTGATTATGCCGAGTTTCTCAGACGTGGCGTCGCAGCGCGGTCTTCCCGGGCTACCGCTTAAGCTTCAATGCTTGTCCGTGTGATTGGGAGACCAGCCTTTCCGAGTTTGGGAAAGTGCCAATCGATCCTCATGGGCTAAGTGCCCGAAGAGATGATTGAACGCGTCATCGCTACTCGTAACGTGAAGGACTGGACGCTTGCAAAAGCGAAAACCTAAACAGCTAGTTAATAGTAGTTAAGCTCTATCACCTTGAAAATGCTAACTCAGGATTGTCAGCCAACTAAACTTGCGTGCTGCACATTGTCGCCTGCGACCCAGCGGACCTGGCGACCACGGCGGAGCTTGTTCATTTTTCACTTGACCACGACGCCTACTTCATAGAAGCGGTAGCGACCGGGTCTGCTTGGCCAGCAGCCAGGCGAGCCAAAGCAGCTAAAACAGTCCTCTTGGGTTAGAGTTGACCCGGTCGCTACCACCACCCCACGCGGGCTGCCCGCGCGGGGACCCCGGTCCGCTCCCGGTTCAGATACCGAGTGATGTGAAGCAATTTTATAGAATAGGGAGAAAAGGAACATGAGAAAAAGGCTTTCGGGAAGAAATGTGCTTGTAATTCTTTTTGCGCTGGGAATGCTGACTTCTACGTTGGTGGCGCAACAGCAGCGCAATCGTCCGGCAACTCAGACTCAGCCGGTCAACAGTCTAAAGGTCAAATATAAAATGACGGCCGCCGGCCAATCGTCCGAAACTACGACGATGGTGAGGGGCCCACGCCAGAGATCCGAGATGCGCCTCGGTTACGGCATGGATATGGTGAACATAACGCAGTGTGACCTGAAGCGGACGCTTCAAATTAGCGACAAAACCAGGAAATATCTTGTCACACCAATGGATGTTACCGGCTCAACCGACGTCGGCCGGGCTGATGTAAAGACCACTTCGACGCCTGTCACTCGTGGAGGCGTAATCACTTATGTAATCAGTTCGATCGATACGGGCGAGCGGAAAGAGATGTTCGGGTTCACAGCGCGGCACGTTAAGACGACCATGACAATGTCATCCTCTCCTGATGCGTGCAGTCAGGTAAACCAGCGCATCGAGACTGACGGTTGGTACATCGATCTGTCAGCCGCTGCGACTTGTGATTTCAGTCGTGCCCAGGCGATGACTAACCCCTCGCCAACCGGCGGATGTCGCGACCATGTGCGTTTCCGGCAAGAGGGAACCGGCAAAACCGGCTTTCCCTTGATGGTAACCACAACTATGTACGGTCCCGACGGCCGTGCGATGTTCACATCGACTCAAGAAGTGGTTGAACTTTCCCGCGAGCCGCTTGATGCATCCCTGTTCGACGTTCCGGCCGGGTATGTGGAGACGACCAACTCCCAGGAGTTATATGGTATGCCGTCGGCCAGCGACGTAATGGCTCAAGCCAACAGTGCGCGGCAACCCGCTGAAGAAACCGCGACGGGGACCACAGCAGGCGGTGACGCGAAGACGCCGGGAGCCATTCGCGTTGGTGTAGTGCAGATCAACAACAAGACTGACAAGCAAGTTTCGACGGAAGCACTACGGCAAAGTTTGATTGGCCAAATACAGGGTGGTCAGGTTGAAGCAGTTGCCTTAAACGCTCTTAGTCGCATGGAAGCCGAAGCAGAAGCTAAGGCGAAGCAGTGTGATTACATTCTGTATACCGACTTGACTGCCATGAAGTCGAGCAAGCTTGGCGGAATGTTTGGTCGCGTGGCTGGAGTTAGTGGAGTTGCAAAAACAGAATCGAAACTTGAATTCAAACTCTTTCCGGTTGGTGAGTCGACGCCAGTCCTGCAATCAACCGCGGCGGCGAAGGAAGAAGGAGACGACGCGAGCGCCGGAGCTGCAATTGCTCAAGAGGCAAGATTGGTAAGCGCCGAGCTTCGCAAGAGAGGGCGAAACTAATAGGAAAGGACATAAGCGGGTGGTCAGTTGCTGTCCTTCGACTTTTCTCCTTTGATCTTGCCCTTCTTTGCAATCTCCGGGGGAAGCTTACTGGCCGCCTGCACGATCGCTTCGGCGTTTTCAATGAGTTGATCCAAACTGCTGGCTTCCGAACCATCCCTTGATGCGGCGGCAAACGGCTTCGATTGTTCTACGATTCGCGTGGCCGCCGCCGCAAGCTTCCGAAGAGACTTCCCAATCAAAGGGTTCTTTTCGTCGCGGGAGCTGACGTCATCGATATTGGTGATTGCCTCATCAAAAATCCGCGCGATATCGCTTATCAGTTCGGCGGGCGTTCCCACGGGCAACTCTCCCCATTTTTCTGCGTCCTTCTTCAGTTCCTTCGCATGTGTTCCGCCGGTTCCCGTAAGAACCATCAGACGACGATCTGCGGCCTTAATAAAGACGTCAATTCGCTTGTCGAGTATTTGCGTGTCTTTGACGAGTTCCACCTCCTCGGGCGTGAGGTGGTCGCGCGCTTGAAAAGAAGCCGCGACTTCCGGAATACAAAGTGTAAAGGCGAAAGCCACGAGCAACGGCAGAATCATTAAGCGAGTTTTCATAGGTGTTTCGTTCCTTCGAAAGGTCGAGCTATTGGTTTGGCTTTTCGCTGGGCTTTTCCGTTGAAGGCTTCTTTTCCTGAACCACTGTGTGGCCGTAGAAAGAATTTAGAGCTTCGGTGCGGCCCTCCCGGGCAAAGTCCTCAAGTTGTTTGATCCAAACCGCATGCTCGGCTGGAGTACTGCGTCGTATGAGATTTAGCCGCGGTCCGTGAGCCCGAAGCCTCAACTCTATTCGCTTATACAAATCCCTTCTCTTGTTGTTGTCGGTTTTCATCGTCTTCATAAAAGCGAAGACGTCCTCAACTAGTGCCCAGTACTTGCCGGCCTCTGCAGCGGCGCCGTTAAAATCCTCCTCTCTAGTCTTGGTTTCTGCGTTCGTTAGGTGTGACTCGGCGAGCTCAAGTGTGATTTTGACTCGTTCCTTGGAATCCTTTTCTGCGTCAATCTGGCTCCGTTCCACGCGCGAGATAGTTTTCAATGGAGGCGGGGCCGTGTCCTGGAGACGAGGTTCGGGCTGGGCAAAGATCGGGACCGTCAGAACGCCGAATAACAATAGAATTTGGAGGGGTCGGCTCATCGGGTGTCTTTGACGGCAGGTGTCACTCATTCCTTTCTACGCTACTGTCTTCGTTTCTGTCCTTGTTTTTGTTTGACACCCTGGCCCATTTGGATTTGACGCCGCAGCATTGGCAGCCGGAGTTTAACTTTATCGAGCTCAAATTGATTTGCTACTGGGTCGGCGCGAGCGATAAAAACTTCGTAAGCTCTTAATGCTTGCTCATATTCTCCAAGATTGTCGTGGGCCGTGGCAATGAAATAATGAGCGACAGTCAAATCAGGTTTCGCATTCAACAGCCACTGGTACTCTGCCAGCGCTTGCGAATACTGCTTCAGGGAATAGAGCGCCGTTGCCAGATTTGCGTGGGCGACGTAGTTGTCGGGAGCCAGTGCGACGACTCTGCGCAAAACGGCTACCGCGTCAGCGAAACGTCGCGCCTGCACCAGGGCTGAACTGTAGCCGGTTGCGTAGTCAGGATTGCCGGGCTCGATCTCAATCGCTTGTCGGTAGTATTCCAAGGAGCGAGGCGGATCGATCTTTCTATAAGAGTCACCGAGACGCGCAAGCAGCATTGCACTCGTCGGATTTTTTTGTAACAACGCTTCCAGGGCTTTGCGTGACGTATCAGGATCTGAGCTATTCGCCGCCTCTATCTCCTCAGGCGTGCCAATCACTTTGTTTGCGTTGCCAGTCGGGCTATTCGCGGACCTGATCAACCCAGCGGCTTGTGCAATCCGGAGTGCCTCGTCGGGCTTGCCGGCGAGTTCATAAGCCGCAGCAACGCGAGACGCGGCCGCCTTGTCGTCCTTTATTAAGAGCTCAGCGGCTGTCAGGTCTTGAATTGCCTGTTCCTTGTCGCCCGCGGCAATCCGAAGTTCGGCGCGTTCAACCAGGGCAGCAAGGTTGGCAGGTTCGACTTCGAGCAAATGGTTCAGAGTCGCGAGGGCAGCGATCTTGTCCCCGGTGGCACGTTCAGCTAATGCCCGCAGAAACCACGTTGCCACCGGAGCTTCGCTGTCTTCGGTTGCCAGTCGTGCCAGCTCGAGTGCTTCCTTTGCGTCGCCCGCGCGCAGTCGAATGTCGGCAAGAATTCGAAGCGCGAGATAATTGTTCTTGTCCAGCTTCGTAGCTTGCCGCAAAAAAGTCTCGGCCTCAGGATCACGTTTGAGACTGACCAGCAGCGCACCCATGGCCGAATACGGCAGTGACCAGTCTTTCCGAAGTTCCATGGCCCGGCGGAATGCAGTCTCAGCTTGAGGCAAATGCCCCAGCGCCACCAGCACACTACCCCGCTGAAACTCAGCTTCAGGGAACTCCGGACGTACCTTAATTGCCTCTTCATACAATTCCAGCGCCTTCACCAGGTCTCCCCGGCTGTGTGCATTTTGGCCACGCTCGAAGAGCTTCACCGGATCATCGCTGAAGATATCGTCGTTTTGTCCGCGCGAAACTGACGTGACGCCGAGCAGTGACAATAGCGCTACCAGCATGAGCGCAAAGCGAACCCGCGAAGAACCGCGTCTTTGGATTGGACCGTTCATGAAGTCAAATCGCTCAAGAGCAAGAAAGGAGTATCTGAGGAGTTGTCGATCTTAGCATGCTAAAAGTTACTGCGTCCAAAATCAGAAAATGCAGTGGTTTCAGCGCTCCCGGTTCTGAGATGCTGGTTGCGCTGCTGTTGATGCTTGCGATACCATTGCCGCGCAATCCCATACATAATTTTGAGAGACGCGAAACGCGTGGCGTAGTGTCTCGCGAGAACCGAGAGCGCAGATTTTGACCACCTCGTTAAGAGAAGAAAGCGTAGCAAGTGCACCGGTAGGTGTTGACCCCTCCATTGACGCAGACGCTCGCTCCGCTGCTCTGAAGGAAGAACACCTGAGGCGACTGTTCCGCGAAATGGGCTCGGTGATCGTGGCCTTTTCGGGAGGTGTCGATAGCAGTTATGTTGCCTACGTTGCCAATTCCGAGCTTGGTTCGAATGCGCTTTGCGTGACCGGCGAATCTGCGAGCTTGCCTGGATATCAACGCGAGCAGAGTGCGAAACTGGCAGAACAGTTTGGATTGAAGCGAGAAGTGATCGAGACGCAGGAGCTGGAGGACGCCAACTATACCGCCAACGATTCGAAGCGTTGTTATTTTTGTAAGGATGAACTCTACGGGAAGCTCGAGAGTTTGGCCCGCGCGCGCCGCATTGAATTTATCGTGGATGGTTCCACCTGCGATGACCTTGGCGATTACAGACCTGGACGCAAAGCTGCTACAGAGCACAGCGTGCGGAGCCCTTTAATCGAA
>JALZOO010000531.1 GCA_030913905.1 Acidobacteriota bacterium | reverse complement strand
TAGCCGGCAAGACCAACAAATCGATCAGGATATTGCTCGGTGTACTGGAGTACGTCCTCAAGTTGCGTGTCCATGTACATCCACTTGCGCCAGTACGACCACATCTTGCACTGCGTAATGAAAACCTTTTCCACTCCCGCGTCGTCCATCTGCCGTAACATCTCGTCGATTGAAGCAAAGCGAGGCAATCCGCCAATGGCCTTCTCCATCCGACACACGAGTTCGCCCTCTTTCGCGCGGTCCCATTGCTCCATGAACTCCCGCGTGGCAACGTAGTACATGAAATCAATGGCCTGGATTTTTTTTGGCATAGTTCTCCTCCACGTTGTACCGGAAGGAGCAACTAACGTGCCCACCGGGGTCAGGAGTCGTTCCCGCCAAAATCCTTTTATCTGAACGCTGAAGTTGTCTTTCCGAGGCAAGTCGCATTCAGGATTGCGCGGTTTCCCGCAGTCCAAGAGGAACTTTTCGCAAATCTGGTGCGCGCCTTGTCTACTTCCGGTGAAAGTCGCCGATTCTATCCGGCATATCGGTTGCTCTCCTCCTGTTTGGGCGCTGAGATCAACCAAACCAAAGCTTGCGCCAGCGTTCAGACGTAAGGAGACTAAAGACTGAGTAACCGTCCAAAAGGAGGTGCATCATCATGTTTGTTGTCTATTTGGTTGCCGCTGGCCTCCTGGCGACAAGCCTCTTCTTCGCAATCCGTTATTTTGTTCGCGAGTACCTTCGTTATCGAGACTCGCGCATCATCACCTGTCCGGATAACGGCGAGGCTGCGATCGTCGAGGTTGACGCGATCCATGCTGCGTTAACGTCGGCGTTAGGCCAGCCGGATATCCGCCTGCAAAACTGCGGACGCTGGCCACTGCTTCAGAACTGCGGGCAGGAATGTTTGGTACAGATGGACGCGCCGCCGGAGTGTCTGGTTCGCGGCGTCCTGATGAGATGGTATGAGTTCAAGTCCTGCCTTTACTGTGGCAAACCGTTTCCTCAGATTCATTTGCTGGATCACAAGCCCGCCTTGCAAACCCCGGAAGGAAAACTGCTGGAATGGAGCGAAGTGGACATCGACGATCTGCGGACCGTGATGAACACCTACACACCGGTCTGTTGGGATTGCTACATCGCGCAATCGTTTATTCGTGAACATCCTGAAGCCGTTGTGTACCGCCCATGGCAACCGGGGATTCACCGGTCACCGTGACAGCCAAAACACCCGTCAAGTCTTCAACGGCAACCGATTGTTGGTTGCCGTTAGGTGCTGGATTGAAATTCGCCGGCAAGATATTGGTTTAACCGTTAGTGAGATTAAGTGAGAGCCTTAGAGCGACTAAGGCTCGCCAGTTTGCATTGAGCGCAACTTACTTTCGGCAAAAACCTGTGAAGGGAAAATGAGATGCGCATATCCCATCGCGAACGGCACCGTACGCAGCATATAGGCTGGCTCCGCGCAGCCGTTCTGGGCGCAAACGACGGTATCGTCTCGACCGCTAGTCTGGTTGTTGGTGTAGCCGCGTCGAACGCAACACATACTGCGGTTTTGGTGGCAGGTGTCGCAGGCCTGGTTGCAGGAGCCATGTCCATGGCCGCGGGTGAGTATGTTTCGGTTAGCTCCCAATCAGATACCGAGCGCGCGGACATCGAACGTGAACGCACGGAACTCGCCGCCGATGAACCTTACGAGAAAAAGGAGCTTGCAGCCATCTACGTCAAACGTGGGCTCGCTTCAACGCTGGCAAATCAAGTCGCAGAACAACTAATGGCTAACGATGCGCTTGCAGCACATTCCCGCGATGAACTAGGCATCTCGGAAACGATTAGTGCCCGACCTGTTCAGGCAGCGCTTACTTCCGCCGTAACGTTTGCAGTGGGCGCAGCACTACCTTTGCTCGTTGTTGTCGTCGCCCCGGTCACCAGCCTCGTGCTACTGGTTGCAGGAACGTCGCTATTCTTTCTCGCACTTCTAGGTGCGTTGGCGGCTTACACCGGCGGTGCCCCGATCCTAAAGGGAACGGTGCGTGTCACATTCTGGGGCGCTCTCGCAATGGCAATCACGGCAGGGATTGGAGCATGGTTTGGGACGGCTGTGTAAGCTTTGGCGAGTTTAAGTCTTAGACAGAAGGAGACTCAGCATGTCGGAATCAATAGTTGAAGCGGTACGATCAAGATACGGGTCAGCGGCTAAGAGTGGTTTATCGAGTGAGCATGACGGTGTGCGGGCTGTCGCGGAAGCGTTCGGTTACTCGCCCGAGGAATTGGCTTCGATTCCCGCGGAAGCGAACATGGGGCTGTCGTGTGGAAATCCCACGGCAATCGCTGGTTTGCGCGCAGGAGAAACGGTTGTGGATCTAGGCTCGGGAGGCGGACTCGATGTGTTTCTCGCTTCCGAAAAAGTTGGACCTGAAGGCCGGGCGATTGGCATAGACATGACGCCGGAGATGATAGACCTCGCTCGCCGCAATGCTGAGAAGCGGCGGTCCGTAGGCGGCGCTGCCAATGTCGAATTTCATTTGGCGACAATTGATGCCCTGCCGCTCGCCGACGCTTCAGTAGATTGCGTGATTAGCAACTGCGTTATAAACCTCGCGCCAGACAAGCCCGCGGTCTTTCGAGAAATCGCGCGGGTGCTTAAACCGGGCGGCAGACTCGCGGTCAGTGACATCGCACTCAAGCAGCCGCTGCCCGCTGAACTGGGCGACGACATTATGGCTTACGTGGGTTGCATCGCTGGTGCGATTCCTATTGAAGATTATAAGCAAGGACTGGTAGCAGCCGGCTTCTCGAACGTGGAGGTAGTGGACTCTGGCGCAGATCTCAACGTGTATGCGAAGATCGAGAATCAAGCAGGCTGTTGTTCACCGGCCATGACGGAGACTTCAGCGCCGTTGGCGATAGTCTCATCAACTTCTTCAAGCGAGTTACCACTCGCTAGCACGGCGTGCTGTACGCCACAACCAGTAAGCGCGGATGCAGACTTGCGCGAGGCTCTTGCCGACTTGCTGCGTCGCTACAACGTCAACGATTACGCCGCGAGCGTAAAGGCTTATGCGATCAAGTGAAGCAGTCGCCCTCCAGCAGCAAAAGCGCACTGGAAACACGGCGCAAGAGACGTTCTGACACTCCGACAAGATGACACTACGATGACCACCCTTTGTAGCGAGACCTAACCGGACGTAGCTTGACTTTGACGGCTGCTGGTCCGGTAAGTATTGGTTCATCTCGTTTGGTGGGACCAGGTAAGATGGCTTCGAATGGACTCAAAATCCGTTGTCAAGAAGATGACATGGGCCGCTCTCCAGTGCGCGCATTCATAGGAAGCATTATCAGAAAGAGTAAATGCTCTAAGGCTGCATCACCGCTCCTCCACGAACAACGGAAGAAAATCCTCAGCAAGGAAGCCGCGAGTCCAATAAGAGTCCAATAAGCGTTCCCGTGAGTCCGTCAAATGCGGTGGAGTGCTATCCATGCCGCTAAGTTCCGTTGAATTACAGTAGGTTGCTTCTCTTTCACGGCGGCGACACGGGTTCGACTCCCGTACGGGACGCCACATTCCTTCTGCTCAACAGAGCTTCATCCGAGATTCCCGTGAGGTCTCATTAGCTTTAGTAGCACCACGGCCCATGCCTTTGAATAGTTAAGCCTACCGGAGAGAACCGACGTTTTCTCTATTGATCAATGCGTCCCGAGGCTGAGGCGGAGTGCGTGTGTGACCAACCGCTGGTATATTGGAAGCATCACAGTTGGGTTGAGTTCCGCCGGTTTTTCGCGGAATTTTGAGTAATTCAAGGTATTCCAGATGAAACGTTTGAATGAGGTATTAGTGACTTTCAGTCTCTTAAGGATGGTCGTATTAATAGTCGGACTTTTCACCTTGACCGTTGCAGGTGTGTCCGCGCAGTCGTCAGCGGCCGACGTGGTAATGGTTCTGCCGTTTGAAAATACTTCAAATCGGCCGGAATACAACTGGGTGGGTGAGAGTTTTGCCGATTCGCTTGCAGACTTACTGAACAAACCGGGTCTGCTGGTGGTATCGAGTGACGAGCGCCAGCTGGCTTATCAACGTCTGCGGCTTCCGGAAACTGTTCTTCCCTCTCGCGCAACGGCGATCAAGCTCGCCCGTGAAGCGAAAGCATCGATGATTGTAATTGGCACCTACTCTGTTACCACTGCACCTGCGGAGAGCGGGGCGGACGATACAAAAGCTGAAAAAGACAAATCGCTCGACGAAGCTTACGTCCAACTGACGGCCCGCGTAATCAGGGTTAACGAAGGCCGCACGTTGGGCGAGATGATTGACGGCGGTTGGGCAACGCGGCAGTTTGATTTTGGTGGACCATTAACCACGCTTCAGAACATTCAAGGACGTCTGGCTTATTACATACTTTATCAACGCGACAAAGCACTTCCCTTCTCGCAAAATCAGTTGGTCCAGGAAGCCACCAAGGTCCCGCAGCGCGCTTTCGAATCATACGTAAAAGGTGTGCAATTGGGAGAGCGCGACTCCAAGCGTTCAAATTATCTGAAGAACGCTTTGCATTATTACGCAGAGGCGAACGGCGGCGCGATTTATCCTCAAGCGGCATTCGAGCTCGGACGGTTCTTTATGCTGGATGGAAAATGGAAAGACGCGACCGAGTATTTCACGAAGTTGCAAAAGAAGGATCCCCATTATGCGGAAGCGGCTTTTTACGCTGGGCTCGGGTATACGAAGATGGGAGATCTCGGACATGCGCTGGCAGCGCTGGTCCCACTGGCGTCCGATGTGCCGTTGATCGGGATCTACAACAATGCGGGCGCTGTGGCCGTGCAAGCGGCGCGTGAAGAGAAGAAGGACGAGGAGCGTGCCCGGCTGTTGACTCAGGGTACTTCGTTCCTGGCACGTGCTGCTGAGTCATCACCGGACGATTCGATGGTCCACTTCAATTATGCGCTGGCCCTGTTTCTTTCAGACAAATTTGCTGAGGCCGCTGAACAATTGAAGCCTGTGATCACCGCCGATCCGAGAGACGGGCAGGCATATTTCCTCTACGCAAAGGCGTTGGAAAAAATCGGCAAGACTGAAACCGCAACCGCCGCGGACGATCAGGCGCGTCGTTATTTACCAACATATGCGAAATGGCAAACCGAGTGGCAAAAGTCGCAGACGGTTAGTCATGTCTCCTTACGTATGCGCGATGTCTTGAATCGCGATGACGTGTCTGATCTGATGAGGAAGAACGCGATTGCAGCCAACGCGAACTCGGGCTCAGACACAGAAGACTTGCTTGCAAAAGCGCGCGATCTGTACCAGGCCGGCCGTGACGACGAGGCCCTGCCCGAGTTGCACCGCGTTGTGATGCTGGAACCGACTAATGCCGAAGCTTATTTGTTAAGCGGACGAATCAATCAGCGCCGCGGTGACCAGGAGGCGGCCATCGCCGCCCTGAAAACTGCGATCTTCTGGGACCCAAAGCTTATCGACGCGCACATCCTACTCGGCCGAATTTTTCTTGAACGGGGGGATCGTGGCGAGGCGACCAAGTATGCCGCGAGTGCCATGACGATAGATGGGAATAACCAGGAAGCAATCGCACTACAGCGTCAAGTCACGATGGGCAAGAACTAACTTCGCCCCCAGCTGGCAAACGCTTGGAATTAACATCTGAAGTTGAACTCGTGAGGCAATTCTGTATAGCAGGATTGCCTTAAGTAGTTTTCGGGCACACGGCTCTCGGTGAAACTAATACTTCTAATAGCGATACTAGCCTCTCTCGCGACGCTAAGCCTCCTCATCGTCATCGCTCTCTGGCGCCATAAGAAGGCAACCTCTGCGGAGATAAGACTAATCGGGGAGCGGGCCGAAGTGAGCACGACCCTTGAACCCGAGGGTGCCGTGCTGGTGCATGGGGAGTTATGGCCTGCACGATCTGGTAATGGAGGCGTAGTGCCAGCTGGGACTCAAGTGAGGATCGTTGCAATACATGGCCACTTGTTAGTAGTCGAAGCTTCCAATTAGATGGACAAATTAGTTTCCGTCTGCTGCGCTTAGCCTATTTCCTCACGACTAATGCAGGCTAACTTCCAAAAGCTTTTCTCTTTGTGGCATGGCAAGTGCTCTAAGGAACAACGGCACGCACAGACAGCCCAATGTAAAGGTTGAAAGTGCCCCCGCCGCCAACTTCCCTCTGAGCGCCGCCTGCCGCTGCGCCAGCCACCCGCCGAGCAACCCTTCAGTGCATCCCCCCGAAATTGGAACCCAGTCAGAAATGACTGGGTTCTCTCGCGTTTGGGCCATCACACTCGGCGTCTTCCTTTAAGATTACACTTCGCTACGGCCCACTCAAGATACTGTGACATCGCATTTCACTCATCCCTCACACCTAATGGCGCGCAGGTTCCACAAAAAACTTTTTATGGCACACAAGGTGCTCTACAGATAACCGGCACGCACAGACAGCCCAATGTAAAGGTTGGAAGTGCCCCCGCCGCCATCTACCCTCTGAGCGCCGCCTGCCGCTGCGCCAGCCACCCGCCGAGCAACCCTTCAGTGCATCCCCCCGAAATTGGAACCCAGTCAGAAATGGCTGGGTTCTCCCGCATTTGGGTCACCTTTTTTCCAACACGGCCTTTTATCCGCTCCCTATCGAATTCGACCATCGATCTCCTTTCTTAAGTGGCATCTTTTCACGTGGTCGGCCTGCGACGTTATTTGTCACTTTGACGGTGACGATTTCTG
Source organism: Acidobacteriota bacterium (assembly GCA_030913905.1). Taxonomy (GTDB): domain Bacteria; phylum Acidobacteriota; class Blastocatellia; order Pyrinomonadales; family Pyrinomonadaceae; genus PSRF01. Next base: position 5,154 of record JALZOO010000531.1, on the reverse strand, counting down.
TCTTTTTGACCCGTTTCGCGCCTTTTTTGACGAGTTGTTCGGACACGTAACGGGCAACGCAAAAAAAGTTTTTGGCTCTAAAAAAATCAGGAGTATTCAATCCTTGAGAAGGGTTCGTGTAGCGACGTTTAGGCTGCCATCTGGGTTTTGGTAAACTCGCCGCAATGCAGCACGTAGTCTCTCCGACGTCCCACGTTAGCGCACGAGGCGCCGGACGGCTTTCAGCATTTGCCAACCAACTGCGATCCGCAGCGCCATCACTTATCGAGTGTGGCCTGGCTACAATCTCTGCAGCCTTACTTATCCTGTCCTTTCCCGACATCGACGCTTGGCCGTTAGCGTGGTTGGCAATAATTCCCCTGCTGCTGGTGATTGTCAGACGACCTCAGCCTTGGCCGATGTTCTTTGCTGGTTGGCTTTTCGGCTCGATCTTCTTTTACGGTTCCTGCTACTGGTTGACCTACTCAATGATCCACTTCGGTGGAATGCCCACGTTGATAGCCTTCTTGATGTTGATTCCGGGAGCACTACTTGTCGGCTTGTTTCCGGCCCTATTTGGAGCTGTGCTGGCGCGACTAATCAACAGGTGGGACACACGTGCCTTACTGCTTGCGCCATTTATCTGGGTGGCCCTGGAATGGGCGCGACTTGAGATTACGGGTCAGCTTTGGAACGCGATCGGCTATTCGCAGGCGTATCAACCGCTCACTCTTGGCGCCGCGCGTTGGGGCGGCGTGTACGCTGTCGGCTTCCTAATCCTTGCCGTCAATTCGGCAATCGCTTTCGCGCTTTTCAAACGAAACTTGAAAGGCACCGTCGTGGCCCTCGGGCTGGTATTGCTGGTCGCTCTATTTATCTTCGCCCTTGGCCGACCGCGTGTGCTCGACGGAACAGTTGCAGGCCAGCACGACGCCGTTGTTGTGGCTGTGCAGCCAAACGTTCCCATGGATCTTGTGAAGTCTGTCGACGACATGCGCAGGCTCACCGACCAGCACTTCACGGTTAGCGAAACTGCATTGCAAACTCTTCCTGCGGACGGGAAACCGCGACTCATTATCTGGCCAGAATCACCGATGTACTTCACCTACGGAAGCGATCAGCAACTTCGCGATCGGATTGCCGCCTTCGCCAAGGCCCATAAAGTTTCTCTGCTACTCAATTCCCAGGAAGTGGCGCCAAACGACGGGCTTTATAACTCTGCTTTGCTAATAAATGAACAGGGTAGCCTCGTGGCTCAATATGATAAGATTCGCCTGCTGCCGTTTGGCGAATACGTTCCGCTTCCAAAGTGGTTTCCGGGAGCGGGTTTGATAACAGCGCTCGTTGGAGGTTTCACACCTGGCGCACACTACCGTCAGATGCAGGTTGGCAACGTGCGTACGGGCGTGTTCATCTGCATTGAGTCGGCCTATCCGGCTATTGCGCGACAGTACACACGCGATGGGGCTGACGTTTTGATCAACATCTCTAACGATGGCTACCTTGGACCAACGGCTGTGATGCGCCAACACCTGGCCAATGCGGTTTTTCGGGCAGTTGAAAATGGCCGGCCTGTCGTGCGGGTGACGAACACCGGCATCACTGCATATATCACCCCGGACGCGGAAATTAGGGATGCAACTGGAGGGTTCCAACCCGACATTCGAGTTTGGGGAGTCACACGCGCGACGGATATCCCGACTTTTTATGCCAGGCACGGCGATGTGTTCGTCGCAGTTTGTGCCACGATTAGTTTGTTACTTTTGCTATTTTCGTTTACGGGTCGTCGAGCGGCGCAAAGAATACGCAAGTAGTTTGTGGAGGTTGAATGATCGAGGCGTTATCAATACAGGATTTGAAAACATCGTACGAAGAGCTGCGCACAAAGGTCGAGCAGCTCGGGAGGTTTCTTTGATGTTGCCGCGGGCAAAGAGGAACTGAAGCGGATTGAGAGCGAGGCATCGTCTCCAGACTTCTGGAACGACCAGGACGCAGCTCAGAAGCTTTTACAACGACGAAGCGTTTTGGAAAAGAAAATTGAACGGCAGGAACGCTTTAATTCCGAAGTCGCTGACGCAGCTGTGCTGTTTGAATTTGCCGAAGAAGACGAGGACTCGCTAAAAGAACTTCGATCTCGGCTCGAACACCTGGAGCACGAGATCAGCGTCGCCGAAACGGAAATGTTGCTTGGCGGTGGCAACGATCAGCTGAACGCCATCTGCACAATCCATCCGGGAGCAGGAGGCACCGAGTCGCAGGATTGGGCGGAGATGTTGCTCCGCATGTATTTGAAATGGGCGGAACAGCGTGGGTTCAAGACCGAGATTATCGATTACCAACCCGGCGAAGAAGCCGGCCTCAAAGGAGTGACGTTTAGAGTGGAAGGCGAATATGCGTACGGCCTGCTGGCGGCCGAGGCTGGAGTTCACCGGTTGGTTCGCATTTCTCCATTCGATCAAGCAGCACGACGTCACACTTCATTTGCCTCCCTATTTGTCTATCCCGAAATAGACGAAAACATCGAAGTTGAAATAAACGAAAAGGATCTACGCGTTGACACCTACCGGGCGACCGGCGCTGGAGGTCAACATATCAACACCACCGACTCAGCCGTTCGCATCACGCACGCTCCCTCCGGCATTGTCGTGCAGTGCCAGAACCAACGTTCGCAACATCAAAACAGGGCCGTAGCGATGCAGGTGCTGCGTTCGCGCCTGTATGAACTCGAACTGGAGAAGCGTCGGGCGGAAACTGCTGCGTTGGAAGCCAACAAAGCTGACATCTCATTCGGTTCGCAAATAAGAAGTTACGTTCTTGCCCCTTACCAGCTCGTAAAAGACACGCGCACTAAGTTGGAAAGAGGCAATGTCGATGCGGTGTTGGCAGGCGACATAGACGACTTCATCAAGGCGTACCTGCTGGCGAAGAAGGCTGCGTAACGGACTTGCGTTTGGGAGCGACGGCAACCGGAAAGGTTGTACTCTGCTGCTCGAGTTCCGGAGACTAAATGGCAATTACTGATTTTGAGGAGACGCCAAGAATAATCACTCCGCGAAACAGCCGGCGGAATGAGATTGTAGCGATTTTTCTTCTCGCCATCGGCTTGCTGCTCACGCTCTGTCTCGTGTCGGCGGCCTTTTACCCAAGCGATCCTTCGTGGAATGCCGCAGGCCAAACAGAAACACGTAACTGGACTGGAGCCATCGGAGCGAATGTGGCAGCGCTCTTGTTCCAGACGATAGGTCTGGCAGCTTACCTCCTTCCTGTTCTCTTACTAGCGGCAGCCTGGCGCCGGTTTAAAACCCGAAGCATTCGAGCTCCCTTCTCCCGTTTGCTCGGACTCGTCGTCTTAACGCTCGCGGCCGCGGCGTTGCTTTCAATATCCGGAATCCAACCCATTTTTGATTCAAGCGTCCAGCCAGGTGGACTGGTAGGAACTGTGATTTCGAGGGGCTTGGCCAGCGGGCTGAACAAAGTAGGGGCAACGGTTTTGCTCGTCGCGATCTTTGCGAGCGGAGTCCTTTTAACTACCAATTTCTCCTTTATTGAGTTCTATCAAAAGCTCGCCAGTCTGCTCACCGAACGCTTTGCGTTTGTTCGGGTGATTCCTGCGCGAATCAAAGCCTGGCGCGAGAATCGTCAGGAGCGTTTACGTGTTCGCAAGGAACAACGTGAGATTCAAAAGGCCGAGCAACTCGCCGCCCGTGCCGCACTGCGAGATGCAACCAAAGGATCGCCGGACTTAAGCCCCGAACAACGGATCGCCGAACTCATGAGCAGCGAGGCGAGCGGTCTTACGGCTGAGGCTATTAATCGCGGTGAGGCTCGACTGACAAACACGTCTGTAGCAGCCGCCGGAACTGCGGAACCCGCCCGTGCTGCGGCTGCGGGTGCTGGAGTGCAAGCAGCCACGGTAGTTGAAGGTCGTTCAGGGCGTAGGTCGATCTTCCCTGGGGGACGAGGCGGAACCGCCGTCGCGGACGAAGAGGATGTCGAAGACATGGTCAAGGGTGCCTCGGTCTTGCGTACCAAGGGTGAAGCCCCGGCGACAGGCAAACTTCCGTTCGACGCGGACCGCTCACGCCGCGTTTCGTACAGCGACTACTCGATGCCGCCCCTTGAGTTTCTAAACGAGGCACCGCCTCACAGTGAGCAAGCGGACACGGAGCTGTTGGGTCTTGCTACGCGCCTGGCTGAGAAGTGCAAAGAGTTTAATGTGACGGGACAAATCAAGCATATCTGTCCTGGCCCTGTAGTCACCACATACGAATTCAAACCGGATCCCGGCGTTAAGTATTCTCGCGTCGTTTCGCTGGTGGATGATTTGTGTCTGGCGTTGAAGGCTGAATCCATTCGTATCGATCGAATGCCCGGCAAGCCGCACGTTGGTATCGAGGTGCCGAACCCCCGACGGGAAACAATTTTCCTTCGTGAAGTCATCGAGTCGCGCGCGTTCCGTGAGTCCTCTTCGAAATTAACCATCGCGCTTGGAAAAACCATTGATGGGCTCAATTACGTCGCTGACCTGGCAAAGATGCCTCACCTGTTGATTGCCGGCACGACCGGCGCCGGCAAATCCGTCGGGGTTAACGCCCTGATTGTTTCCATTCTCTACCGCGCTCGTCCTGACGAAGTTAAGTTTATTCTCATCGACCCCAAGCGGCTCGAATTGGGCCTTTACGCAGACATTCCACACCTGGCCGCGCCAATCATCACCGATCCGAAGTTGGCTTCGCGTTCACTGAAATGGGCGGTCGGTGAGATGGAAAAGCGTTACCGCGACCTCGCTGGTTGGGGCGTTCGCAACATTGATGGCTATAACACTGAAATTATGCGCCGCAACCTCGTCAAGGAGTACGACGAACGTGGCGAGCCACACAAACCACTTCCGTATATCGTTATCATCATTGACGAGCTTGCTGATCTGATGATGACGTCCGGACGTGAGGTAGAGGAATCAATCACCAGGCTGGCGCAGATGGCCCGCGCCGTTGGCATCCATCTCGTGTTGGCAACGCAGCGCCCATCGGTGGACGTGATTACCGGTTTGATCAAAGCAAACTTCCCGTCCCGCATCTCTTTCCGTGTTTCGTCAAAAGTTGATTCCCGCACAATCATCGACACCAACGGCGCCGAACACCTGCTTGGCCGCGGCGATATGTTATTCCTGCCGCC
>JALZOO010000502.1 GCA_030913905.1 Acidobacteriota bacterium | reverse complement strand
TGTTTGGGATTTTCCCGAGTGCAACTTGATTCCGTCGAAGGTTGTGATGTCTATCCCCAACTGACGTACTTCAGGATTTTTAAGGAGCATCTGCCATGGCTGAACCATTTCTGTCCGAATTAAGAATCTTTAGCTTCGTTTTTGCGCCCAAAGGGTGGGCGCTGTGTAACGGGCAACTTTTGCCGATAAATCAGAACCAGGCGCTCTTCTCGTTGCTTGGGACGACGTATGGTGGAGATGGCCAGGTAAATTTTGCGTTACCCGATCTTCGTGGACGAGTTCCGCACCATGAGGGTAGCGGCCACACGCTTGGTGAGCGGGGTGGCTCTGAAACCGTGACGGTCAATATCAGTCAGCTTCCCGCTCATAACCATGTAGTGAACGCATCGGACGCGGTAGCGGATGCGATTGACCCTACGGGAAGCATCTGGGGCAACTCAGGCAAGACGAATTACACAAACGACGCTCCTAACAACGTCATGGCCCCGAACGCCTTTTCAAACGTTGGCGGGAGCCAGCCCCACGAAAACCGCATGCCCTTTCTGGTGTTGAATATTTGTATCGCTCTGCAGGGAATCTTCCCGAGTCAGAACTAGAGAAAGAGAGAAATCTAATGGCTGACCCGTTTGTTGCTGAAATTCGAATGTTTCCGTTCAACTTTGCGCCTAGCGGCTGGGCTTTTTGTGATGGCCAATTGCTGCCTTTAAGTCAGAACACCGCATTGTTTTCTCTGCTGGGCACCACCTACGGAGGCGACGGTAAAAGTAACTTTGCGTTACCCGACCTCGAGGGAAGGTCAGCTATGCATCCCGGACAAGGCCCGGGTTTATCCCTGCGGGACCTTGGTGAGACGGGAGGTGTAGAGTCCGTCACTTTATTAATAAGTGAAATCCCGTTTCATACTCACGTCCCTCAGTGTTTCAACGGGGCGGGTGATGACACCAATAAGTTTACGTCGCCACCTGCGCGCTTATGGACCAACTCGGCATTTGGGCGCGGCGGTATAGCTCTTTACAAAACAGGCGCTACCAATGTGCAGATGAATTTTCAAGCCTGCGGCATCACCGGGAGCAGCCTGCCGCATAACAATATGCAGCCGTACCTGTTCGTGAATTTCTGCATTGCGTTGCAGGGAGTATTCCCGCCGCGTACATAGTTTGATTGAGCACCGTTTGGTTGTTCTACGTCACAACAAGGTTACGTTCCGGTCCTCGCATAAAGGAGCCATCTAATGCGTCACTCGCGCCCTCGGACCTTAAGGTCCGAATCCACCCCCGGGTCATCTGCGAAACTCTGGCTATCGATCATTTTGATCGCAATCGTCGGCGTGGCAATAGCGACGGTGCGTATCACGCCGTCCGCTGAGTCGAAAGGATTGGACGTTTCGCGTGTGGCAAGCGAAGGCCAACCCAAACGCTTGGGGCGGGGAGCGGGCAAGCTGAGTGCGCAGCGTCGAGCTGAGAACCGTTCAGCGAGCGGATTTGTTTCGCCTTTGTTGGTAACGATCACGGTGGATACTACCGCCGACGTGCCCGTGTTGTCGGCATGTACTGCGGCCCCGGCCGACTGCACCCTCCGTGGCGCAGTTGAGTTCGCGAACGCGAACCCCGGTACAACGATTAGCGTTCCGGCGGGAACTTATACGTTAACCATTCCTGGTGGCGCAGTTGAAGGGTTTAATGGTGACAACCTGATCGGCGATCTCGATTTCCGTGCCGACAACACCGTAGTTATTGGCGCGGGCGCATCAACCACTATCATTCAGCAGACTGCGCCAAACGATCGCGTAATCGAACTAAACCCGTTCCTCGATCCGGACTTCGATTTTAGTGTTTCCGGCGTGACAATTTCCGGAGGCAAGGAAACAACTTTTGTGGGCGGCGGCGGCATTATCTCTGGTTCAATAAACAACACCACCACTGTTACAAACTGTACTTTCTCCGGCAACTCGGCGAATGGTCCTGGTGGAGGTGGTATATCGCATCAAGGCGGGAGTTTGACTGTAACCGGCAGCACCTTTTCCGGTAACTCAGCGTCGTCAAGTGGCGGCGCCATTGGTTACTCGGCTGGTGATCCATTTGGAAGGTTACCTTCGACAGGTGCACTCATTATTAGTGGCTCGACGTTCAACAACAACACCGCAAGCTCAACGGCAGGTGGTGGCGGCGGGCTGGATCTGTACAACTTTAACGGCGGTATCGGCTCATATAGTGTGAGCACATCCAGCTTCTCGGGTAACGCTGCCTCGAATGGAAGCGGCGGCGCTATTCTTGTGGAAAGTGGACCACTTACCGTTACTACCAGCTCATTAGCAAGCAACTCCGCGGGAGCGTCCGGCGGCGCAATAGCATCTAACCAGAGCGCGAGCATTACCTACTCCCGTCTCGTCGGTAATACTGTGCCAATTGCTACCAACGGCGTGACGCTGTTTCGCGGGGGCGGCACCATGACAGCGGAAGACAACTGGTGGGGCCGAAACGCAGGTCCGGCGCCAAATGATTTTCGCGCGTCAGGTGGGGTCAGCATAACCCCCAGTACATGGCTGCAACTGCGACACTCAGCAAGTCCGGCCACAGTATGCGTCGGTGATACCTCAACGCTTTCGGCCGACATTTTGGGACGAAACGCAGGTTCGGCTC